>JAZSMP010000078.1:0-7313 GCA_045535915.1 Eubacteriales bacterium
ATCTCGTGCCGCCCCCATTTACAAGGGCGGCGCGGAACCAGCACGATGGAGTCTGAAGAGCATAATCGTAAGTATTATGACAGAATGATATGTATGTACTTCTAAAAGACATAATCAATCAACAAAATATTATTGCAAACAAAACCACTGCGATTTAAAAACTACACAGTGGTTTTGTTCTCATATTGAGTTATATTATAAATTCTGTCTTTGAATGTGCTAACATAGCTCTTTCTCAATCATTATACGTTTATTCACATCAAATATCTCAGTGCAGGCACCGCGCCGCGCTTGTAATTGGCGCGGCACGAGATTCTTCGGCGCCAAGCGGACTGCGGTCGCGCCTCAGAATTACATCGTTTTTTCTTGCAGGGGCTTCGCCCCTGCACCTCGTTTTGAAAGTGCGAACATTATGCTTCTATCAAAACTAACATCCATTTATAAAATAGTTTTATCGTTTTTATGGACAAACTTCCCAATTACGGATATTTTTTACTTTCTTTTCCGAAAAACTCACGCCCCGACCTCGGATGAGGTCGGGGCGGTTTTTGTATTCACTTTAAACGATCTTATGCGAAAGTCTGTTGGGGGTTGCCATAAGTCCGTAGCAGTTGTTCGAACCGCTGGGGACTGTGCCTTCGAGGAGTTCGAAAGCAAGCTCGGGGATCTCGTCGATCTTGCCGCTCGTGTAATCGAGCAGACGTCGGCGGCAGGAGTCGGTTCTGCGGAGCAGACCGCCGAGACGTATATCCTGAACGTCAAAGCCGGTGGGCTTGTTCTCAATGTTCCACTGCTTTTCAAACGCGAGAGCGAACTTCTCGATAGCCTTGTAGGTCTTTACGTAATCCTTCTTTGCAAGCTCGCGCAGGGTCTCCTTGTCGCCCGCAAGATATGCGCGGCGTGTACGGATACCGAGGTCATACTTGAGCGCAAGAGCATCGGCGAGCTTTGCCGCGCTGTCGAACATATAGGACCACTTACGGTACTTTCTCGCGTACTTATGCCATTCGTCGGCAACCTCCGCGATCTTCTTCTCTTCTCCCTCGATGAGACGGATATCGTTAAAGCCGTTGAAATAATCGTTGTAGAGAACGAGCTTAGGTACCGCATCGTTCTTGTTCGCCTTCTTTACGATGTCGTTGAGCTTGTCGAGCGACATAAAAGCGTCGTAATCCGCGCCGAAGATACGGCGGAAACCGCGGCGGATCTTAGCTTCGTCATCGTTGCCTCTGAGGTACTCGGCGAGGTTGTAGAGAGTGGGCATGATCGAGTAGCGCGAGCATTCGTGTCCGTCGTCGCCCCACATGGTAACGAAGATATTCTTCACGTCGTGCTTGCGGCAGGCGTCGATAGCATAGTGCATCGACATGATCGAGAAAGCGTTCATCGGGAGGAAGCCTCTCCATGTCCACGCACCGCCCGCAAACCACGTCTTCTTGGAAAGCTGCTCGTGGTTGTAGAGCATATTGTCGTATGCTTCCTCGTTGTCGCGGTAGTAATCCCAGTAAACGGGGATGACGTCCTCGGGAACAGCCTCGATGACCTCACGCGGCATTTCGCGCTTTGGAGTGTAGTATGCGTTGCCGGGATTGATCGAGCGGAAAAACATATCCGACCACATCATCGGCTCGAAATCATACTTGCGGACGATCTCGCAAACGGTGGCGAGATGACGCTTGATGATCGAGGTGGGATGCTCGTAGCCGTGAAGATCCATAAACTTACCGCGTCCGAGAGTCCAAGCCTCGTCCATACCGATATGGAGTCTCTTGCTCTTGAAGCACTCGCGGCAGGACTTGATCGCGTTTTCGATGAACTCATATGTTCGGGGATCGTCAACAAGCATTGCGTCCTCGTTGTCTATCGGAACCTTTCTCCACGGAACGAAGCCCTGGATATGAGCAAGAGTCTGGATGCAGGGGATCAGCTCGATGCCGATAGAATCCGCGTATTCGTCGAGCTCGAGAAGCTCTGCCTTGGAATACCTTCCGCGCATATAGCCGAGGTAGGGCTCGCCCTCGACCTCATAAGTATCCTCGGTATAGAGCATTACGCAGTTGTAGCCCATTTTCCCCAGATAACCGAAATAAGTTTTGAGCGATTCAACGCTCATAACGGCGTTGCGCGACATATCGAGCATTACACCGAGAGTCTGATAAGTGTACTTTTTCATCATGTCCCTCCATTGGAGTATTTTGTTGAGACCATTATATCACAAATAAAACGTTTTTTCAAGTTTATTTTGCATTTTGCGTTTTGCGTTTTGCATTTTCTTGACTTCCCCTCTTTTTTATGCTATAATTTTACCAAAGAAAGGCGGTACTTTTTATGCTTGAAGATATACTTTATTACATAGGCCAGGGACTCGGCATCGTCGCCGTAATACTCGGCTTCGTCTCATTTCAGATGAAGACGCCGACAAAGATACTATTCTGTCAGATAACCGTCGCCTTCGTCTTTGCAGCGCATTATCTCTTTATCGGCGCACCGGGCGCGGCGGCGCTGAATCTCCTCGCGGCTATTAACAATATTCTCTATTTCTTCCGCGCCAAACGCGGAGGTAAGGGATGGTTTGAGCCGATATTCTACGTCGTTATGGTCACCGTGACAACTATACTTACCTGGGAGGCGTGGTACTCCATCATCCTGATGTTCGGCCTTTACGGCGCCGCGATCGGTCTCTCACTCTCCGACCCGCAGAATACGCGAAAGGTCATGCTCGTAAAAGCGCCCCTCTGCCTCATCTATAACGCTTTCGTCCTCTCCGTCGGCGGCGTCATATACGAAAGCGCAGTGCTGGCTTCGGCGATAATTGGGTTGATAAAATACAGAAAAAATTCTTGACATACCCCAAAAAAAAAAAAAAAAAAAAAAAAAAATAAAACACACAACTACAGGAGGATCGTATGAGTAAAATTCTTGGCTCATGGAGCGGAATGAGAAAGTATCTTGAACAAGATATGCTTGCCGATTCATTGAAAGGCAGAGTAAGATACGGTTGTACTTCATATATCGGTATGGATGGATGCCATATTTTCGAGGTATGTATTGATAATGTTCAAGTCAAGCGTTTCTCACATGAAACCGTAAACACTTATTTCATCGAAAACGGTTTTAAAGGCGAATCAAAAACAAGCGGTGCGCCGGGATATTGGGAAAATTATTGGTTTATACTTAATAAATGTCCCCTGAACGAAAGATATGAATATACCGATGCGGAGTTTTGCGTTGCTTTGGATATATACCGAAATCAAGATATACAAGAAAGTATCATTCACGATAATGCCATTGTACGAATGTTTGCTATTTTAGACCGTCGTGTAGGAAAAAGAACTCTCCAAAAAATCAAAGATAGAGTTGACGATCAACCTCAATGGTTGCGTCAGTTCTATTTATTAAGATTAAATGCAGAGGCCAACAACAGCTAATAAACTCATAATATAAAAGCGTATGTTTTCACTCACTAAAAGGAGTGCAGGGCGAAGCCCTGCAAGAAAGACGATGTCATCCTGAGGGTGCGCTCGCAAGCCGCTTGGCGCCCGAAGGATCTCGTGACGCCCGAGTTGTTCCTCGGGCGTCGCGGTGCTGGCGAAGAAGTCTGCACAGCACCAACCCAACTAAATGTATATGAATATGAAAAGTCACTGTGCACAATCAAAATTACACAGTGACTTTTATTATTTTGCCGTTTAAAAGTGCAAACAACTACGTTTGGCTTTAGTTTTACGATTATGTACATCAAATCTCTTCGTACAGGCACCGCGCCGCCCTTGTAAATGGGGGCGGCACGAGATCCTTCGGCGGCAAGGCGGTCTGCGGACGCCGCCTCAGGATGACAACGTTACGTTTGCAGGGGCTTCGCCCCTGCACCCCAATTAGCGAGTACAAACAAAGCATTTCTAAATATTATCATCCAAATTGAAAAATAATTTTTATCAAATCCATGTTTTCCTTGACACACCCCAAAAATTATGATATACTAAAATAAAAATTTTACAAATCAAGGAGGATCTTTCAATGAACCGTTTGGAAGGAAAAGTTGCAATTATCACGGGCGGTAACTCGGGCGTAGGAGCCGCTACAGCACAGAAATTTGCCGCTGAGGGCGCAAAAGTCGTCATCACGGCGCGCCGCGAAGCACAGCTCGAAGAGGTCGCCGCAAAGATACGCGAGGCGGGCGGCGAGGTTCTTCCCGTCGTCAGCGATATATCCAAAGCAGAGGATGCCAAGAGAGTCGTTGCCGAGACCATGGCAAAATTCGGCAAGGTCGACATCCTTATCAACAATGCGGGTGTTCTCGACAACGGACTCAAGGCTATCGACAGCGTTTCCGACGATGACATCAACCGCGTTATCGACATCAACACCAAGGGTACCATCTGTATGACCCGCGAAGTTGCAATCGAGATGGCAAAGACGGGCTACGGCTCGATCGTCAACGTAGCGTCGGTTGCCGGCGTTATGGGCTGCGGCGGCGCGGCTTACGTTGCATCGAAGGCTGCTGTTGTCGGTCTGACAAGACACACCGCTCTCCGTTTTGCAGGCACAAACGTACGCTGCAACGCCATCTGCCCCGGCACGATCGTAACCCCTATGGTCGCCGGCATGAATCCCGCAAATATGGATATGAACATCTTCGGTCAGATGATGAAGCACAACGACCTCAAAGTCCAGCCCTGTATGCCCGAGGACGTAGCCAATATGCTTCTCTTCTTCGCCTCCGACGAATCGAGAGCAATCACGGGGCAGACGATCGTCACCGATTTCGGTTCGACGCTTTGATCTGTATATCACAAAACCGAGCACATCCGCGTGCTCGGTTTTGATTTTGAATTCCGAATAACAGATTATCTTTCTTTATCTGTCAATCCTATAAAATAATCGGCAACGAGCCTCACTTGCCAAATAAAAAAGATGCGGATAAAGCTTTTATTTTCATTTCACTTGACTCTCTTGTTTATATATGATATAATTAATTCAATAAACTAAAAGGAGCGAAACAAATGAAGCTCAGATATCTCGGAACCGCGGCGGCTGAAGCATTCCCCGCGCTCTTCTGCAACTGTAAATACTGCAACGAAGCAAGAGCACTCGGCGGCAAGAACATCCGCACGCGCTCGCAGTCGCTGATAAACGACGATCTCCTGATCGATTTTCCGCCCGATACCTACCATCATTTCATCACTCAGAATATCAGGGGCGACGGGATCAAATATCTTCTCGTAACACACGCGCATTCGGATCATCTCTACGTGCGCGATCTTTTCAGACGCTACGGCTGTTATGCGCACAATATGAGCACGCCGACGCTCGAGCTCTATTGCTCCGCAGGGACGGCATCCGCTCTCGAAGGAGACATACCGAACGTACACGTCAATATCATAAAGGCTTTCGAAGCCGTCCAATTCGGCTCCTACCGCGTCACTCCCCTTCCCGCGCGTCATATGCCGGGCGGCGAGGCACTCAATTATATAATCGAGAGCGAAGGCAAAACTCTGCTTTACGCTCACGATACGGGTTATTTCTTTGATGAAGTCTTTGATCTTATCGAAAAGAATAATTTCCGCTTCGATATGGTAAGCCTTGACTGTACTAACGTGGATATCCCGATCCCCGACACGGGCTCGCATATGGGTTTCCCGAACATCAACCGCGTTGTTGAAAGACTGCGCTCGTTCTCTGCGATTAATGATTCTTCCGTCATCTGCGTAAACCACTTCTCGCATAACGGCAATCCCCTTCACGATCATCTTTGCGAGCGTGCTTCAGAATACGGCTATCTCGTTTCCTACGACGGATTTGAGGCAGAATTCTGATGGAATATCTTTATCTGATCCTCGTCGGATTCGGTGCGGCGTTCGTACAGCGCGTCAGCGGATTCGGACTCGGAATTTTCGCCATGATGTTTCTGCCGCATTTTCTGCCCTCGCACACGGCAGCGGCAACAATATCCTGCCTCTTTTCCTGCTATACGACTACAGTAAATTCAGTAAAGTACCGCAAAAACGTTGCGTATAAGACCGCGATCCCCATGCTTGCGGCAGCTCTGATCTCGATCCCCATAGCCGTCTACTTTGCCGCCAAGGTAGAAGCACATATATTCAAGATTCTTCTTGGAAGCGTACTGATAATCCTCAGCATCTATTTTCTTTTCTTCAACAAGAAGATCAAGATCAATCCAACGCCCGTGAACGGCATAATTGCGGGTACACTCGGCGGTGCGCTCAACGGTCTTTTCTCGACCGGCGGACCTCCCGCGGTCCTGTATCTTACAAACGCCGCACCCGATAACGTCACATATTTCGCCACGATCCAGTTTTATTTCTGCCTGACCAATATCTACGCCACAGCAAACCGCGCGGTAAACGGACTTATCACCGTCGATCTGCTCATCTATGCCGCCGTCGGAATCATCGGCTGTCTTGCAGGCGATCTCCTCGGCAGAAAGGTATTCGACAAGCTCGATGCCGTGAAGCTGAAATATATCATTTACATAGGAATGATAATCAGCGGAATATTGATGCTGATTTAAAAAATAGAGGCTGCTTCATTAAGGATTTGTGTAATATACTGCTCGAACTGAAGTTAATGCTAACAAAGTACATCCGTCTCTTCCCCTTGCGTAGCAAGGATCTCATCACACCGTTCTCACGGTCCCCCTTCCCCGCCGGGGAAGGTAAAGTAGATAGCGGTCTCATTACGCTTCTACAGCGAATATGATTCTGACATATAATTTTGCATATCAAATAAGGAATATTTTATTGAAAAAGTTTGCAAAAGCTCTGTTATGAGTGCAAATTGATTCAAATAAAATATTCCTTTTTACTTTTTTAGATTAATATTGAACGATGTTCGCTGAAACGCAATGAAGCTCGGTAGTACCCTTTACCTTCCCCGGTGGGGAAGGGGGACCACGCGAGTGGTGGATGAGGGGAAGCGACGGAGATACTGTGTTAGTACCAAAAGTAATTACGAGTTGTGTTTCTATTTGTCATTATCAGCAAAATCCTTCACCGGAGGTAATATAGGCCCCGGATCCGGCAAGTGCGATACAACGGTCAGAAAAAATCACGCCGCCGGTTGTAAAAAACGGAAATCCCGGTTATATTCTTCCCATTCATTTACGGAAATGTCAGGCTCCGGTAATCACTGAAAGGAAATTCACCATGTTGGAACCCTGTATGATGCTGACATTCGCGGCCTGCGCGGCCATGATCGCCATTCCCTGCCACGGGAACGATGACCCGTCTTTCACCGTTGCCAGTTACAATATCCGGTCATTCAAAGGCATGGATGATTCCCGGGACATCGCC
>JAZSMP010000335.1:0-1897 GCA_045535915.1 Eubacteriales bacterium
TTGGCTTTCTGTGTTGGTGGGCCATTTGAATCACATAGACTCGAACCCACGTGTGATCGCGATTGCAGATAATAAACATAGGTACACTCTTCACCCGCGATCACACAAGAGTTCGCGCTACTGCCCAATATTATTATCGCACAACATTATGCGCGAACTTCGGGTTCAGAGTCCCCGATAGCATAAACATAGTTCGATGTAAATAGAGATAAAGCACGTGCTAACATCGACAACTTTCTTTCGTATAACGGTTACCTACTGCTATAATAGCATTCCGTCACCGCGCCGCCCTTGTAAATTGGGGCGGCACGAGATCCTTCAGGCGCCAAGCGGTCTGCGGACGCGCCCTCAGGATGACATCGTTGGATGCGCGAACTTCGGGTTCAGAGTCCCCGTGAGATACACCTTACGGTGATTCCATACGCGGCAATGCCGCAATTCCATACAACGCTTCGCGTTGATTCCATACACGACTTCGTCGTGATTTTTTTGTAGGTACTTGACCGACTCCCCAATTTATGCTATAATAATCTCATCAATCAAAGTGAGGTAGCACAATGAAAACCTACTATCAAGATAAGCTCAAAGTCAACATATATTCCTCGCGCTCCGAGATGGGTGCGGCGGCGGCTTCAGACATCTCAGCGAAGATCAAAGACCTCCTCGCCGAGAAGGCCGAGATCTCGATGATCTTTGCCGCAGCTCCCTCGCAGAACGAGGTCCTTGCTTCGCTCGTTGCCGACAAGTCGATCGAGTGGAACCGCGTCAACGCATACCACATGGACGAGTACATCGGGCTCGACTCATCCGCGCCCCAGTGCTTCGGCAACTTCCTTGACGCGCATATCTTCGGTCTCGTACCCTTCAAGAGCGTCAACTATATCAAGAGCGACGCGACCGATCCCGATGAGGAATCCGCGCGCTACTCTTCCCTGCTTGCCGCAACCAAGATCGACATCGTCGTAATGGGCATCGGAGAGAACGGCCATATCGCCTTCAACGATCCGCCCGTTGCCGATTTCAAGGACGAAAAGCTCGTTAAGCCCGTTAAGCTCGACGAGGTCTGCCGTAATCAGCAGGTCAACGACGGATGCTTCGCTAAGATCGAAGACGTTCCGAAGTATGCGATCACCCTGACAGTTCCGATGCTCGTAAGTGCACCGCATCTTTTCTGCATCGTTCCCGCGCCGACAAAGGCGTGGGCGGTCCGCGAGACTCTGACGGGCAGCATCGACGAGCATTGCCCCGCATCTGTACTTCGCACACGCGAGGGCTCGATCCTCTACCTCGACCCCGACAGCGCGTCGCTCCTTTAATGCCATGAGAAGGATCATAAAGAGCGATCTGATCGTTCTGCCGAACGGTATTTTTGACGGATTTATCGTTCTCGAGGACGGCAAGATCGCGGAAATTACGAAAAAATCGCCCGAAGGCGAGATAATTGACGCCACGGGCAATTACGTTATGGCGGGATTCATCGACATCCACACGCACGGCGGAGGCGGCTTCAGCTTCACCGAATCCTCGCCCGACGAGATCGTTGACGGATGTATGTTCCATATGATACACGGAACGACCACTATCGTCCCCACCGTCACAACGGGTCCATTCCCGATAATGCGCGAGGCGGTAAAGAATATTGCGATAGCCAAGCAGAATCCGCTTGTTCGCAACCTTTACGGCGCGCACATGGAGGGTCCATACCTTTCTCCAGCGCAATGCGGTGCGCAGGCACCGGGTCACATCACCGAGCCGAAGCCCGAGGAATATATTTCTCTTGTCGAGGAGACCGGAAACACGATCGTCCGCTGGACCTACGCACCCGAGCGGGATAAGGACGGCAGTTTCTGCCGATTCCTCAAAGAGCACGGCATCGTCGCGTCCGCGGGTCATACAG
>JAZSMP010000025.1:0-4233 GCA_045535915.1 Eubacteriales bacterium
GGAAATTATCATTCACGCGAAGCGTGATTATCATTCTCGCGTAGCAAGATTTTCATTCCGCCTTCGGCGGATTTACGAATTATTCGGGTAAGTCGGATCGTAGCCATGTCGTTCTGTGAGCCAAGGAGTTGTCTGGGTTGGTTGTCTTCCTAAGACCGCTTGGCCTCCGACTTGGAAATTATCATTCACGCGAAGCGTGATTATCATTCTCGCGTAGCAAGATTTTCATTCCGCCTTCGGCGGATTTACGAATTATTCGGGTTTCCCTCGAAGGTCATACCTTCTTCGGTTTTCTCGCAGATGACGTATTCGCCGACGTCGAGCTTGTCGATAGCGATCTTGACAGCCTTTCTGTCGCGGTAGTCGGCGTTGACAGCGTGCTCCATCATGGGACGGTCGATGTCCTTGTTGCCGGTCAGCTGCTTTTCGGCGTTCTTGCGCTGGGTGGAATACTCATCGGTGATGATACGTGCGCACTTTGCGGTCGCGATAGCGGGCTGATAGCGGTTGTATTTGCCCTGGGTGAGCTTTGCGATGGTGGGGTAGATCATGATTGTTTCTCCTTTATTTGTGAAATAATTATTTTTGAAATTTATTCTTCGTCATCGTCGGGCGATGCAACACCCTCAAGACGGAGGGCGATCTTTTCTGTGGTGAGGGCGGAGAGGATGACGTGCTCCGAATCGGTGATGATGACCGAGCGGGTCTTACGTCCGCAGGAGACGTCGATGATGCGCCCCATCTCCTTGGCGTCCTGCATAAGTCTTTTGACGGGCGCGGATTCGGGGCTGACGAGCGCGACTACGCGGTCGACGGCAACCGAATTTCCGTATCCGAGGCTGATGAATTTCACTTTGGCACCTCTTATTCTATTTATTCTATGTTCTGGATCTGTTCGCGGATTTTTTCGGATTCGTTTTTCATCTCAACGACGAGCTTTGCGATCTCGGCGTTCTGGCATTTCGAGCCGATGGTGTTGATCTCGCGGCTCGATTCCTGAAGCTGAAAGTCGAATTTGCGTCCAACGGGGATGTCAAGCTCCGACATTGACTCGAGCGCGGCAAAATGCGAGCGGAGGCGGACGAGCTCCTCGTCGATGGCGATCTTATCCGCCCAGATCGCGCATTCCGTAAGTATGCGGTTTTCGTCAACCGTGATGCGGTTATCGGCAAGGACGGCGATGAGCCGCTGTTTGATACGGTCGCGGGCGGATTCGATCTCGCCCTTCGATATTTCTTCGATCCTGTCGGTAAGCTCGCGCAGATGAGATATCTTTCCGAGAATGTCGCGTCGCAGATTTTCGCCCTCGCGCACTCTTTCTGCGACGAATTCCTCACATGCGGCGTTAATGGCGGGAAGAAGCTCCTCCCAGACGGCATCAAGATCCTCGCCGACCTCGCGGACGGTGAAGATGTCGCGGTTTTGCGCCACCGCCATGACCGAAATGTCGTCGGTAAGACCGAATTTATCGCGCAGCTCATGCAGAGCGGCAATATAACCCTCGGCGTAGCTCTCGTCAAGCGCGAGAGTGGTGCCCGAGGAATCGGAACGGACGTAGTTTATGAAAACGTCGAGTCTGCCGCGGCTGATCGGATGCGATGTGACCGCGCCCTTGATGCGCGATTCGAGCGGTGAGAGGGTGCGCGGAGCCTTTATCGAAAGGTCGAGAAACTTGCTGTTGACAGACTTCAGCTCGACCGTGATCTCGCATTTTTCACTTGAGACGGCGTGCCTGCCGTATGCAGTCATACTTCTGAACATGTTTTTCTCCTTGAATGATTATATTATTATATATCAAATAGACTTATCCATTATCGCATATATATTTAATTATACTATATTTTATAACAAAAGTCAAGAAGTTTAACAAAATAGATGTCGGGGCTGAATAACGGGCGTAATTGATTTTGTAAAATATCTGTGAACGGGCGTGCTTTGGGCGGAAAACGGATGATTTTTATTGATATCGCTTGCAAATGGAAGTTAATGTAAATAATATTGATTTTAGTCTTTGGATGCAAATATGCTGTGTAACAGTCTGAGTTGTATTGTATGATAGGCATATAGTATATCTCTCCCTCCACCGCGGTCAAGCCGCGGTTCCCCTCCCTCCTCAGAGGGAGGCAAGGTTGCCAAGTGCGAACACAGCATTCTTGACATTAAATCATCAATTGTTTGTGAATTATATCTTTATATTCTATGTTCGCACAAACTGCTCGCCTCCCTCTGAGGAGGGAGGGGAACCGTGGCTTGACCACGGTGGAGGGAGAGAAAGAAACGCAGGTGCTGATAATAACGAGTTACATCCAAATTTGATGATTTAAAATGTAAACTTTTTTTAAAACTTACCCAAAACCGCATAATTTTGCTCATAAAGTCACAAATACCTCTTGCAAAATCGAAAAAAATATTATATAATAGATTGTAATTTTATAAAAACCAAAACCACGGAGGTATTTACACATGGTAACAGCCGGCGATTTCAAAAACGGTGTAACATTCGAGATGGAGGGTAACGTATTCCAGGTTATCGAATTCCAGCACGTTAAGCCCGGAAAGGGTGCGGCTTTCGTCCGCACAAAGATGAAGAACGTTATTACCGGTGCGGTAATCGAGCGTTCCTTCTCCCCCACAGACAAGTTCGACAGCGCATATATCGAGAGAAGAGATATGCAGTACTCCTACAGCGACGGAGATCTTTACTACTTCATGGACATGGAGTCCTTTGATATGGTTCCCCTTAATGCTGAGGTTCTCCCCGATTCCTTCAAGTTCGTTAAGGAAGAGATGATGTGCAAGCTTTGCTCCTTCAAGGGCAAGGTATTCAGCGTGGAGCCTCCCACATTCGTAGAGCTCGAGATCACCGATACCGATCCCGGCTTTGCAGGCAACACCGCTACAAACACTCTCAAGCCCGCTACTCTCGAGACCGGCGCTGAGATCAAGGTTCCGCTCTTCATCGAGGTTGGCGAGGTCATCAAGATCGACACCAGAACCGGCGAGTATCTCTCCCGCGCATAATTTCCGGAGGTCAGAGGGATGGCACTCAAGGAAAAGGCAGCATACCTTAAGGGTCTTGCAGACGGTCTTGATTTCGACAAGACCACGGCTGAGGGCAAGCTTATTGCCGCAATGCTCGAGCTTCTCGGTGAGATGACCGAGGCTATCGAAGAGATCGACGAAAACATCGACTACCTCGCAGATTACGTTGAGGAAGTAGATAAGGATCTCGGCGAGCTCGAGGAATTCTGCTATGAGGACGACTGCGATTGCTGCGATTGCGACAACTGTGATTGCGATTGCGACGACTGCGATTGCCTTGCATGTCTCGACGACGAATTCGAATTCGACGACGAAGACGAGGCTGAAGAAGAGAACGAGTAATTCTCGCAATAAAGATGGGGCTGTGTTAACAAAAACGGCCCCGTTTTTGTTAAGTTAAGAATGCAGAGTGCAGAGTGCAGAGTTATGGTAACTTTTTTCGCGTTGCTCAAAAAGTATTTATTTTATAATGATTTCCGAGCAGAGCGAGGAAATTTTCCTTCATTTTGCATTTTGCATTCGGATACATTTTAAGGAGAAACAATATGAACAATAATCCTTTTGATAACTACAGAGGAGCCAGTGACCGAAATATCCGCGACAACCGCCCTGATCTTCCGATGAACTGGTATAAATTTCTGATCTGGATCGCGCTCTGGATAAATGCTGCTGCGAATATTATGGCGGGCGTGCAGTATATCGGCAGTTCGGCGCAGACCGAGGAGATACTTGCGGCATTTCCGCTTATCAGAACGGTCGAGCTTGTCTACGGTGCGCTGACTCTCGGTATGGGTGTGCTTGCGCTCATCACCCGCTTTGCTCTGGCAAATTACAAGAGAATTGCGCCGAAGCTTATCGTAGGACTTTACGTTTACGGACTCGTAATTTCGCTCGGCTATAACGCTATTGTCCTCGGAATGACCTCGTCAACGTACGAGCCCGTCGATTTCATCATCACGGGAATGTCCGTCGGAACCTCGGTGATACTGAATCTTGCGCTTATAGGATGCAATTACGTTTATTTTAAGAAGAGGAAGAGACTGTTTAATAAGTAAAAAAACGCCGGGAGCGACCTTTTTGGTAACTCTCGGCTTTTTTGTGCAAAAATTGCGCCCACACCGGTCCGAGGGACGATATCCCCCAATATTACATAATTTAAATCGGGACCCACCCCTTACTCCCCTCCCGTAA
>JAZSMP010000383.1:0-2222 GCA_045535915.1 Eubacteriales bacterium
GGATTAAAATGCAAAATGCATAATGCAAAATGCAAAATGAACCGATAATTTAATTTTGAAGTTCTATATAAACAAAGGACTGAATCCAACAAAAAGATTCAGTCCTTTAATATTTAGAAAAATAAATAATATTTTGTGCTAATTTTGCATTTTGCATTTAGCATTTTGCATTTTGCGCAGCAATATAGCGAGCGACGCAAATTCCGGATGCCGACGCCTGAGAGAGCGAATGGGTAGTTCCGCCGCAGTCGCCGATCACGAAGAGGTTCTTGTGGCAGGTCTCAAGATGAGAGTCAACGTCGACCTCCATATTATAGAACTTGACCTCGACGCCGTAGAGGAGGGTATCGTCGTTTGCGGTACCGGGAGCGATCTTATCAAGCGCGTAGATCATCTCGATGATACCGTCCATGATTCGCTTCGGGATGACGAGAGAGAGGTCACCGGGGGTCGCCTGGAGAGTGGGACGGACGAAGGAATCCGCCATTCTCTTCTCGTTCGAACGCTGACCGCGGATGAGGTCGCCGAAACGCTGTACCATAACACCGCCGCCGAGCATGTTCGAAAGACGCGCGATGCTCTCGCCGTAGCCATTCGAGTCCTTGAAGGGATGCGAAAAATGCTTCGAAACGAGAAGCGCGAAGTTGGTGTTGCCCGTGTGCTTTGCGGGATCCTCGTAGCTGTGTCCGTTGACGGTAACGATGCCGTTGGTATTTTCGTTAACGACGGCTCCGCGCGGATTCATACAGAAGGTGCGGACGAGGTCGCGGAATTTTTCGGTTCTGTAGACGATCTTCGATTCGTAAAGCTCGTCGGTCAGATGCGCGAAGATCTCGTAGGGAAGCTCAACGCGGACGCCGATGTCAACGCGGTTCGACTTTGTGGGGATCTCAAGTGTGTCGCAGACCTTCTCCATCCATTTACTTCCCGAGCGTCCCGCGGAAATAATACAGACGGGGGCCTCAAAGGTCTCGTTCTTGGTGTTCACGCGGTAGCCGCCCTCGATCTTCTCAACGTCAGTCGCGGGTGTGCGGAAGAAGAAATCGACCGTGGGCGAGAGCTCGTTGTAGAGATTTTCGAGAACGATATAGTTTACGTCGGTGCCAAGGTGGCGGACAGATGCGTCAAGCAAATGCAGACCGTTCTGCAGGCACTTTGTTTTAAGATTCGAGTTTGCGGTGGTGTAGAGCCTCGTACCCTCGCCGCCGTGCGAGAGATTGATGGTGTCAACGTAGTTCATAAGATCGATCGCCTCTTCCTTGCCGATATACTCGTGGAGAGTGCCGCCGAACTCTGTTGTGATATTATATTTGCCGTCCGAGAACGCGCCCGCGCCGCCAAATCCGTTCATGATAGCACAGGTCTTGCATCCGATACAGGACTTTATCTTCTTGCCGTCGATGGGGCATTTGCGCTCGGAGAGGGGCGCGCCCGTCTCGAGAACGGCAACCTTTTTCTCGGGCGCGAGCTTGTGAAGCTCGTATGCGGTAAAAATACCGCCGGGTCCCGCACCTATGATTATAACGTCATAATTTTTCATAGTCTTACTCCTTTTGAGAGATTTGCGTATTAATCTAATTATATATTATCACATAATTGAGCAAAAATCAATTCTTTTTTGAAAATTTCATTGACTGTGCAGAGGAAATGTTATATAATATAAACAAGTTTATATTATAAGTGAAAAGTGAAAAGGGCAAAGGGCAAAGTGAAGGTCGATTTTCGCAAGCGAAAATCCATCTTTTAAATGAAAATTTCCGCGCTCCGCGAGGAAATTCTCCTTCCACTAGTCACTAGCCACTAATCACTAGCCACTAAAAATACCACGGAGGCAACCATGAAAAAAATCATCTCGATAGCTTTGGCTATTCTCACCATCCTTCCCCTGATCTTCATCGCGCCGGTTTCGGCTGAAGATGACGTGATCTACGTCGGCTTCTCGAGTCCCGCGATCTGCACCGACGCGGGCGTTGCCGTTGACCTGACCAAGGTCAGCGTTCAGTTCGCTTACGGTGAAACTCCCGCAGACCCCGCAAGCACAGTCTGGAAGGACGGCACCAATACGGTAACTTCCTACACACCCGCCGAGCGCGGCGTTTATCAGCTCACGGCAACCGCGGGCGGCAAGACGAAGACTGTTTTTGTCGTAGCCAAAAACGCAAGCGAGACCGAATACGTTCTCTACGAAAACGATTTCTCGACAGCTCCCGATCTCTCGCAGT
>JAZSMP010000277.1:0-5931 GCA_045535915.1 Eubacteriales bacterium
TCCTTTGCAACCCCACCGAGATCATCGGCTACAACACCCCCGAAGATCCCCGCGATCCCAAGAACGGCTTTGTTATCGGCATGAAGTGTGTCAAGATGGAGCTTGGCGAGCCCGATGCAAAGGGACGCCGCCGCCCCGTTGTTATCGAGGGCAGCGAGTTTGAGATCGATGTCGACACCGTTGTTATCTCCATCGGTACTTCCCCCAACCCGCTGATCAAGTCCACCACAGAGGGTCTTGAGGTCAACGCACACGGCGGTATCATCGTAAACGAAGACGGTCTTTCCTCCCGCAATGCGGTTTACGCAGGCGGTGACGTTGTAACCGGTGCGGCTACCGTTATCTCCGCTATGGGCGCAGGTAAGACAGCAGCTAAGGCTATCGACGAATATCTTTCTAAGTAATTGATCATTGATTCTTCCGTGGCTGTTACCTTTCAGTCACGGAAGACGCTTATAAAGCAAAAAAATTTGCGCGGCAACTTCGCGCCTATATAAAGGAGAACGCCATGAACAGTTCTTTCGATTTCAGCATTGTGGACGAGATCCTCTCCTCCTACAAATGCAGCCAGCAGGCGATCATCGCCATTCTCCAGGATATCCAGGAGCATTATCGCTATCTTCCCCGCGAGATCGTGCCCTACCTTTCCGAAAAGCTCGGAATGAGCGAGGCAAAGATCTACAGCATCGCGACCTTCTACGAGAACTTTTCCTTCGAACCGAAGGGCAAGTACGTTATCAAGGTCTGCGACGGCACAGCGTGCCACGTCCGTCATTCCACCCCCGTACTTGAGGCTCTCTGGGCTGAGCTTGGACTTTCCAAGGAAAAGCACACCACCGATGACCTTATGTTCACGGTAGAAACAGTTTCCTGCCTCGGCGCTTGCGGTCTTGCACCGACAATGATGGTCAACGAGCAGGTCTACGCCGCAATGACCCCCGAAAAGGTTCTGGCGGTACTCGAAGAATTGAGAGGAAGAGAATGATGATCAAGACTCAGAATGAACTTAATCTCAACCGCGCATCGGCTATAGATGCCCTCAATTCCTACAATTGCCGCATCCTCGTTTGTTCTGGTACCGGCTGTATCGCAACCGGATCGAACAAGATCTACGAGATCTTCGCTGAACTCGTAAAGAACACTCCCGGTATCACCCTTGAGTTTGCTCCCCATGACGCAAAAGAGCACGAAGAGCTCGTCGGCGTCAAGAAGACGGGCTGTCAGGGTTGCTGTGAGCTCGGTCCGCTCGTCCGCATCCAAAAGGGCGAGAAGGTCGTCCAGTACGTAAAAGTTCAGCAGGATGACTGCAAGACTATTTTTGAAAAATCCGTTCTCGGTGACGAGATCATCGAGGAACTTCTTTATCATAAAGCCGGAGAGGCTTTCAAGAGCCCTTCAGATATTCCCTTTATCGCAAAGCAGACCCGTATGGTTCTTGAAAACTGCGGACGCTTTGACAGCGAATCGCTCGACGAGTATCTTGCTTCGGGCGGCTTCAAGGCACTCGAAAAGGCAATGTTTGAGATGAGCCGCGACGACGTTATCGAGGAGATCGATAAATCTGGTCTCCGCGGACGCGGAGGCGGAGGCTTCCCCGCAGGCAGAAAGTGGAAGCAGGTCGCGTCCCAGAAGGAGCAGGTCCGCTACGTTGTTTGTAACGGTGACGAGGGCGACCCCGGCGCATTTATGGACGGCTCGGTTATGGAGGGCGACCCCTACAAGCTCATCGAGGGTATGATGATCGCGGCATACGCGGTCAGAGCAGAGAACGGCTATATCTACGTTCGCGCTGAGTACCCGATGAGTGTAAGCCGTCTCAAGCTCGCTATCAAGACTCTTGAGGAGAGAGGACTTCTCGGCGATAATATCATGGGCTCCGATTTCAATTTCCATATGCATATCAACCGCGGCGCAGGCGCGTTTGTCTGCGGCGAGGGTTCGGCTCTTACCGCATCCATCGAGGGTAACCGCGGATTCCCGAGAGTCAAGCCTCCCCGTACCGTTGAGCACGGACTTTTCGACAAGCCCACGGTACTTAACAACGTTGAGACCTACGCAAACGTACCGAAGATCATTGAGATGGGCGCAGACTGGTACCGCACTATCGGTACCGAGAACAGCTCGGGATGTAAGACCTTCTCGCTTACAGGCGCGATCGAAAACACCGGCCTTATCGAGGTTCCCATGGGAACCACCCTCCGCGAGGTCATCTTTGACATCGGCGGCGGTATGAAGAACGGTGCCGAGTTCAAGGCGGTTCAGATCGGCGGTCCTTCGGGCGCATGTCTGACAAAGGAGCATCTCGATATGCCCCTCGACTTCGATACTCTCAAGAAGGTCGGAGCTATGGTCGGCTCGGGCGGACTCGTTGTCATGGACGAGAGTACCTGCATGGTCGAGGTAGCGCGCTTCTTCATGAATTTCACACAGAACGAGTCCTGCGGTAAGTGCGTACCCTGCCGCGAGGGCACAAAGAGAATGCTTGAGATACTTGAGAGGATCGTAGCGGGCGAGGGAAGAGACGGCGACATCGAGCTCCTTCTCGAGCTTGCTGAGACTATCTCCGCAACCGCACTCTGCGGTCTCGGTAAGTCCGCACCCAATCCCGTTGTCAGCACCATCAAGAATTTCCGCCATGAATACGAGGCTCACATCTACGAAAAGAGATGTCCCGCGGGCGCATGCCAGAAGCTCAAGAGGATCTATATTGACCCCGAACTCTGTAAGGGTTGTTCCAAGTGCGCGCGTCAGTGTCCCGTTGGCGCTATCAGCGGCAAGGTAAAGGAGCCCTTCTCAATCGATCTTGAGAAGTGTATCCGTTGCGGAAGCTGTATCTCGGCTTGCCCGTTTGGGGCAATTAAGGAGGGCTAAATTATGAGCGAAAAACAGTTTATGACAATAGACGGTATCCCTGTCGAAATAAACGGAGAGAAAAATATCCTCGAGCTCTGCCGTAAGATCGGCGTTAAGATGCCGACATTCTGCTACCATTCCGAGCTTTCGATCTACGGCGCGTGCCGTATGTGCATGGTCGAGAACAAGTGGGGCGGCATTGAGGCGGCTTGCTCGACTCCTCCTCGCGCGGGCATGGAGATCAAGACAAACACAGAGCGTCTCCGCCGTTACCGTAAAAACATCCTCGAGCTTCTGCTTGCAAACCACTGCCGCGACTGCACGGTCTGCGAGAACAACCAGAAGTGTAAGCTCCAGGATCTTGCAATGCGCTTCAACATTGAGGGAGTTCGCTTCCCCAACCGCGCAAAGTCCACAAAGAACGACGATACCTCCTCGGTCTGCATCGTCCGTGACGCGGGCAAGTGCATCCTCTGCGGCGACTGCGTAAGAGTTTGTAATGAGATCCAGAACGTAGGCGCGATCGACTTTGCTCACCGCGGCTCGAAGATGGTCATCTCGACCGCATTCGGCAAGCCTCTCGCTGAGTCACCCTGCGTAGGCTGCGGTCAGTGTGCAGCCGTCTGTCCCACAGGTGCGATCGTTGTCAAGAATAATATTAAATGCGTTTGGGATGCTATCTCCGACCCGAACGTAAGAACCTCGGTTCAGATCGCTCCCGCAGTTCGTGTTGCTATCGGCAAGGAGCTGAGAATGAAGGATGGCGATAACGTAATGGGCAAGATCGTTGCCGCACTTCGCCGTATGGGCTTTGATGAGATCTATGATACCACTCTCGGCGCGGATCTTACCGTTATGGAGGAGACCGCCGAGTTCATCGACCGCCTTGAAAACGGCGGCAAGCTTCCTCTTATTACATCCTGCTGTCCCGGTTGGATCCAGTATGCAGAGAAGAAGCATCCCGAATTTCTCGAGAATATCTCGACCTGCCGTTCTCCCATGCAGATGATGGGATCCCTCATCAAGGATCAGAACAAGGGCAAGGAACAGAAGATGTTCCACGTTGCCATTATGCCCTGTACCGCAAAGAAGTTCGAGGCTTCCCGCCCCGAGTTCATGAAGGACGGCGAGCCCGATGTTGATGCAGTCATCACGACTCAGGAGCTCATCCTCATGATCAAGGAATCGGGACTCGCATTCTCCGAGCTTGAGCCCGAGGCAGTTGATATGCCCTTCGGCACCGTTTCGGGTGCAGGCGTTATCTTCGGCGTTACCGGCGGCGTTACCGAGGCAGTCCTTCGCCGTGTTTCCGAGAACAAGTCCCGCGCGGCTCTTCTTCAGGTTGCCAGCATCGGACAGCGCGGTATGGAAGGCATCAAGGAGTTCTACCTGCCCTACGGCGACCGTCAGCTGCATATCGCTGTTGTCAGCGGTCTCGGAAACGCAGAGAGAGTTCTTCTCCGTGCGTCAGCAGGCGAGCACTTCGATTTCATCGAGATCATGGCTTGTCCCGGCGGCTGTGTAAACGGCGGCGGTCAGCCCTACTTCAAAAACGCGAAGGAAGCAAGAAGCAAGGGACTTTACGAGGCTGACAGAATGTTCAGCATCCGCCGATCCGAGGAGAACCCGATCGTCAACTCGGTCTATAAGAAGATCATTAAGGACCGCGCTCACGAGCTTCTCCACGTTCACTATACCAAGAATCACGACTAATTGACACGGGACTGTCTCATTGAACATGATGGGACAGTCCTGCTTTCTGAATAATATTGGGCGGTATAATGTCCTCCTCATCCACCACACGTACGTGTGGTCCCCCTTCCCCGCTGGGGAAGGCTAATTGATAACGTCGATCTTTTCTGAATATCATAAAGATGTACAGTTAAAACCGCTCGAACTTTTTTGTGGTTATGCTATATCTCTGTAGCTAATGTTAGCGGTAGCAAAATTTGCCTTCCCCAGCGGGGAAGGGGGACCGGCGCACGCCGATGGATGAGGAGAACATTATACATCATAACAAAGAACAGAAACAATAATTAAGGTAAAATAATGCGTAAATTCGATACAAAAGTTCAGCATTTGAAATACAAGGTTCTGCGCGAGGTAGCAAGACTCGCGTGGAACGGTACACTTCTCGAGAATTGCATCGACATTCCTAAGACCATCGTTCCGGGAAACGAGCCGACCATGCGTTGCTGTGTTTATAAGGAGCGTGCGATCCTCGGCGAGCGTGTCAAGCTTGCGCTCGGAGGCGACAAGAATAATCCAAACGTCATTGAAGTAATCGAGATCGCATGTGACGAGTGTCCCGTCAGCGGATATGAGGTAACGAACGCTTGCCGCGGATGTCTTGCACACCGCTGTGAGGACGTTTGCAAGAAGGGTGCTCTCTCATATGACGAAAACCACGTTGCGCATATCGACAAAACAAAATGTGTTGAGTGCGGAGCGTGCGCTAAGGTCTGCCCCTATACCGCGATCGTCAAGCGTACCCGTCCCTGCCAGAATGCATGCAAGGTCAAGGCGATCTCGATGAACGAGCAGAAGGCGGCTCTTATCGACAACAATAAGTGCATCCGTTGCGGAGCATGCGTTTATCAGTGTCCCTTCGGCGCGATCTCGGATAAATCCTTCATCGTCTCTGTTGTGGATATGCTCAAAAACAAGGGCGATAGCAAGGTCTACGCAATCGTTGCGCCCTCGATCGCCAGCCAGTTTACCTATGCGAAAAACGGTCAGGTCATCACGGGACTTTACGAGCTCGGCTTTGACCGCATCGTTGAGGCGGCGCTCGGCGCGGATATGGTCGCTCTCGCGGAATCACGCGAGCTTGCGGAGAAGGAATTTCTGACTTCGTCCTGCTGTCCCGCTTTTGTCACATATATCAACTCGGCATTCCCGAATCTGAAAGAATTCATCTCGCACAATCCTTCACCCATGGCTCTTCTTGCAAAGCATATCAAGGATAACGACAAGGATGCAAAGGTAGTCTTTGTCGGTCCCTGCACGGCAAAGAAGGGCGAGGCACAGCGCGAGGAAGTCAAGCCCTACGTTGACGCAGTTATCACCTTCGAGGAA
>JAZSMP010000296.1:0-4626 GCA_045535915.1 Eubacteriales bacterium
GGTACGCCTCGCGCATCATACGGAAGTCGATGTCCCAACGGCGGTTCTGGTGAACGGTGAAGAGTCTGCCGCACTCTTTGGCGACTGCAATGACCTCTTCAAGCTCCTTCGAGTTGAGAACGACCGGCTTTTCGGTGATAACGTGCTTGCCCGCACGGAGAGCCTTGATCGCGATCTCGGCGTGGACTTCGTTGGGCGTTGCGATGGTAACGAACTTGATCTCGTCGTCCGCAAGGAGCTCCTCAAGGGACTCATACGCGCGGATGCCGTTGGTCTTAGCAAGCTCGACCTTCACGGGATTGATGTCGTAGATACCGCAAAGGTACGCGACGTCGCTCTCAAGTATGTATCTTGTGTGCCAGCCGCCCATTCCGCCGTAGCCGATGACGGCGCAGCCTGTTTTCTGTACGTTTTTAACTTCGCTCATAGTCTTAGCCTCACGTTTTCGTCGATTTTTTGGTTTTAGGTATAACATACCTATACATATAACATTATAAGACAAAATATGCTTTTAGGCAAGTCATTAATGGGTATCTATAAGACAAATATTGCGATTAGCATGATTATACTGCAAAACCGTAGGGGACGGCGCCCTCGACGTACCAAATATCCTGTATACGATAATTGATTATATATTCTATTTTTCCTGTAGGGACCGACGTCCCGTACTTTAGTTAAACTTACAAATCACTCGCAAAAAGGAGCAAATCCGCGGACTTGCTCCTTTGATAAATTATTCTTCGCGTTTTCTTCGCATACTTCCGAGGACTGCGAGTGCAACCGCCATCCCGCCGAGGCATAGAACGATGGTATCAGATGTACTGTCGCCCGTGTCGGGATTGTTGAGAGGTGTGTATTCATACTCTGTCGAGGTCAGCATATCGGTATAGGCGCAGTCGCCGATCCGCCAGCCGAACACGGTATTCTCGAAAATGCACTCAACGTAGGCCTCGAAGGGTTCGAACCTATTCTCGTCCCCATACGGAATTCTCACCTTTACTCTGCCGACAACGCGGTTATCGCTCTGTTCAAGGATCTCAAGCTGCAATCCCTTTTGGGGTATCTCGAAGAACTGTCGCAGTCCCTCTCCGTAAGCTATCCAAGTTTTTCCCGCCGTCACCATAAAGAGCATACGGTTTTTATAACGGTACGCACTTCTCGTTATGTTTACGGTAGTCGCGGGAGCATAAACATCGTCTATCGCGTCCTCGAAGGCTCTGAACGAGCCGCCGTACATTTTCGATTCGTCGAGAATGACATAAGGAACGTCATTTACGTATTCAATCCGCGAATTAGTTGTCGGAACGTATTCGTGCGTCATCAGATAGATATCGTACGCGGTATTGAGCAACTCGAGCGCTTGCGCCTTATCAAATTTTTCGTCGCTCGGGGGATAGTCCTTGAAATTATAGGTATCGAAATCAACGCCGTAGCGCCGATAGACTTCTTTATCGAGAACAGTAATGATCTCGCCCTCCGCAACACTCGAGGGATCGTAATACTGTCTGAACAGCGTGCAGTCACCGAGTCGCCAACCGTCATCGGTTTTGACGAACTTGACGGGTATCCAGCGGAGGTTGTAACAATCTTCGCGCGGGCCGTCGGGTTGATTCCAATACAAAACGTAACCCGTCGCTTTCTTTTCTCCGATCACCATACGGTCGAAGATCAGTTCTTTGTCAAAATCCACGGCATAGCTTGAAGCATATATCTGAACATGATCACCCGCCAAATAATACCAATATACCTTGCCGTCGCGTTCAACGAAAAGCGGTGCATTATCGATATACCGATCAAGAATAAAGTCGTGCCGGTTGAATCTGAACGCGAGGTCGGCGATATCCTCCGAATAGGTATCTGCGGCAAGGTTCTTATATTTCTCGAGCCAATCGGAAGGGCGGTTCTTCTCGTTGATCTCACAGTATTTATAGCCGTCGATCTCAACCTCGTTCGAGCCCGAGGGGCCGTACACCTGAGTTTGCAGGAAAAGATACTGGGTATCCTTGATTATCATCGAAAACTCGTCGGCGAGTTCCCTTGTGGGGATGTCACTTTCTGTATACGTATAATATATACTCCACACTGCGCCCGTAAGCATATCCGAAAAGGGCGACTCTGCGATTCTCCAGCCCGCCTCGGTCTTTTCAAATTTGCATTCAACGCAGATCGAAATATCCTTCGGATACTCGGGCTTGACACAATAGACTTTTGCGGTCGCGATATTTTCGCCGACCTCGGTGAGCTCAACTCTGCTGCGTTCTGGGAGGTAAAAATATTCGGTTACACCCGGGAGAATGAATCTCTCGCCGTCCCGAGTGATGATCAGATCGGCCAAGCTGTATGAATTAGCCTTGGTGCAGATTCTTTCAGCCAAAGACCCGACGAGAGCCTCACCTGCGAGCTTTTCAAAAGCAGCATAGGACGAACCCGGCAGAAGTTCTTCGATCAAGGGATAATACTCGGCTTCCTCAGCATGACGCGGCACTTCAACGTATACTCTTTTATCCTTGAAACCCTTGCCCGCTTCGCTGAGCAGGAAGGCTTGATACTTCGCCAAATAGTCGCCAAGACCGTTGCGCAGCTCTGCCGCCGCATCAACGAGAGCCTTTGCGTCTTTCTGTGTAAAATCCGCATCGGCAGCCGAAACACTCGTCGCTGTTGCCGAAAAGGCGGCAAAGCAGAAGGTGAGGGCTAAAAATAATGATAAAAACTTTTTCATTGTTTTACCGTCCTTTCGTGACTGAAATTAAATATTTTCTCTCTTTTTGCGGGGTATCAATGCAAGTACAGACATCACGAGTGCCATTCCTCCGAGGCAGAGGGCGATAGTGTCGAATGCGTTGTCGCCCGTTGCGGGAGCTTCGCCGACGGTGTATTCAAATCCGTCAGCCGAGGTCACCATATCTACGAACGCGGAATCGGCAAGATTCCATTGGATAAGAGTGTCGAATCTTTCAAATTTGCATTCAACGTATATCGGAATAACCTTGCCGTCCTTTTTGAGGCCGCAATATACGCGCGCGGTGGCTTCTGTATCGGTAGATTCGATAACCTCTACGACTGCTTTATCGCGGTCATACACAAACAAAAGATCGTCCTCATCAAGTACAGCTATATATTCTGTACCGCCTTCGGTGATAAACATATCAAATTCATTGTCCCGATATGCTTTCAGCACGTGTTCTTTGACGAAATCAATATCCAGATAATATTCCCATGCATCATCCAGGAAATAAATCCCCGGCTGATATTCCACGTACCTCATCGTGTGCTTGGTACCGTCGGAAGCTGTGATCTCTTTTTCGATTTCTTTAACTTCTTTTTGTACACTCTTGGCATAATCAACGTAATTCTGATAATAATTGCAATACCGTTCTAATATATAATCGGCTATATAACCGTCAACAATATACTTCGCCTCGAAATCGGTAAGCTTGTAAACGTCTGGATCGGTTTCTTCGGGGTTAAGTTGGCGATAGACAGAAAGTCCGAGTGAAGATGAAGCCATCAAAACACTGAATTCGGATTCCGCGATCCGCCATCCGCTCGCTGTATTTTCAAATTTACATTCAACAGTTCCGTGATACTGCGAACGGGCACTGTCACCGTGATAAAAACCCATGATAATAAACGCGGTTGCGCTTTTTGAGTCACCCGATTTTATTTTCAGATGTATTTCTCCATCGAACGATTCATAAAAATAACCGGGATCAGTTGCGGAAATAAATACGCTGTAATCCGCATAGTCTTTAAGCCCTTGTCCGTAAACCTTGCCGTTTTCTGCAACGTGGTAAATCGGCACAAAAATACTATCGTTTAAGTACGAATCATCGGAATCCTGACGCCACATATATGCCGAAATCTGGTGATCGTCGGCAACAAGATCATCGGTATATATCTCTTTAACAGCCTCGAGCATAGCGGAATACGAGCCTCCCGGCAATTCGGATTCATTGATGGGATAATAACGTAAAGTTCTGTCGAGCTCCGAATTGTAGATCTTAAGAATATCATCAGACTGATAGTCAACAAGATTGCAGTTATCTATCCAACTGTCAACTATGGCATCACAGTAGAATTTATATGCCTTCGCTACCAATTCTTTCGCTTCACTCTCGCTGATTGTCGCACTTTTTGCCGAAATGCTCGTCGCCGTTGCCGAAAAGGCGGCAAAGCAGAAGGTGAGCGCCAAAATAATAGATAAAAACTTTTTCATCGTTTTACCGTCCTTTCATAACTAAAGTTAATGGGTTTCTCTCTTTTTGCGGGGTATCAATGCGAGCGCAGACGTAACGAGTGCCATTCCACCGAGGCAGAGAGCAATGGTGTCGAACGCATTGTCTCCCGTTGCGGGAGCTTTGCCGACGGTGTATTCAAATTCGTCAGCCGAGGTGATCATATCAATGAAGGGAGACTCCGCAACGTCCCACCGACCGTAAGCGTAGGGCTTCTCTAATTTACATTCAACGTATATAGGAATCCTCTTACCGTCCTTGATAAGCTCGCAATAAACACGCGCGGTTGCTTCCTTATCGGTCGATTCGATAACCTTTACAACAGCGGTTTCGGGATCGTAAGAGAAATTAACACTATCGGGTACAGCAACGTAGTCTACTCTGCCTTCGG
>JAZSMP010000084.1:0-6058 GCA_045535915.1 Eubacteriales bacterium
TATAATGACTTATTTATTCGATTTTGACGGCACTCTCGTTGATTCGATGCCGACATACGGTTCGCAAATGCTCCGTATTCTCGAGGAGACCGGTACGCCTTATCCCGAGGATATCATAAAGATCATTACTCCCCTTGGATATATTGGTACGGCGAAGTATTATCTCGAGCTCGGTGTTCCGCTTTCATTTGAAGAGATCACCGACCGAATGGGCAGATATATGTACGAGCAGTACGCGCACAATATCCCCGCAAAGGAGACCGTCCGCGAGACGCTGCTTGCTCTGCGCGCACGCGGCGATAAGCTGAACGTCCTGACCGCAAGTCCGCATCTCACCCTTGATCCCTGTCTCAAGCGACTCGGACTTTTTGATCTTTTCGATAACGTCTGGTCCTGCAACGATTTCGATATGACGAAAGCCGATCCCGCGATCTACGTTGAAGCCGCAAAAAGACTCGGCGAGAAGGTTGAGGACGTGATCTTCCTTGACGATAACCTCGGTGCCTGCCGTACCGCAAAGACCGCCGGTATGAAGGTCTACGGAGTTTACGATGACTCCTCGGCTGAGTACACCAAAGAAATGAAGAGCGAATTTGACGGGTATATCGTTAAATTCAGCGAGCTGCTTTAATAACGGAAAGTTTTTGAGGTTGCTTAAAGGGAAGGGCAAGACTGTCTAAACAGTCAACGATCCCACAGTATGGGAGATGATGTACTTCGGCTACGCTTGCGAGGATGAAAAATACAGGGAGAAAACAAATGAAACTGAATTTTGATTTTGACAAAATAATTGGCAAGGTTAAACCGATGCACGCTGTCGGTCAGCCCCCGGTTGAGGTAGGTGACAACGGCGTTGAGGACGATATGTTCCATTATCTGACCGAGGCAAATATTCCTTATTCGCGTCTGCACGATACATACGGAGCTTATGCAAATAACGTTTTCGTGGATATCCCAAATCTCTTCCGTGATTTTGACGCGGACGAGAACGATCCCGAGTCCTATGATTTTGCTTTCACAGATGAGCTCCTTTCCAAAATGATCGCTGCAAAGGTCGAACCTTATTTCCGCCTCGGCGTAACGATCGAAAACGCGCATATGGTCAAAGCATACCGCATTTTCCCACCCAAGGATCCGGCAAAGTGGGCGCGCATTTGCGAACACGTCATCCGCCATTACAACGAAGGCTGGGCGAACGGTTTTCATTTTGGCATCAAGTATTGGGAAATTTGGAACGAGCCCGACAATGAGGAATCGATCGAGCTTAACAATATGTTCAAGGGCACGGCGGAGGAGTATTATGAGCTATACGCCGTAACCTCAAAGCATCTGCGCGAGTGCTTCGGCGACAGCATCAAGATCGGCGGATACGCAAGCACAGGTCTGTACGTCGGCTATATGGAGCAGGAGGAAAAGTACCGTCAGCCGCACGAGATCACCCATTGGGAGGCTCGCGCGATCTACCATACCAAGTACTTTCTCGGCTTTCTCGAACGCGTAAAACGTGATGGATTGCCGCTTGATTTCTTCTCGCATCACAGCTATATGGACGTCCGCCGCACGACGGATATTCAACATTACACCGAAAGAATTCTCGCCGAGGCGGGCTTCCACGATATAGAGATCCACCTTAACGAATGGAACACCGACCGCACCCGCGAAACTCGTGGAACGACAAAGGCATCCGCCGATGTTGCGGCGATGATGATGGCAATGCACGCGACCAAGATGTCGATGATGTGCTACTACGACGCGCGTGTCGATATCAGCGTTTATGGCGGTCTGTTTAATCCGATGACCTACGAGCCATACTGCACCTATTATTCCTTCAAGGCGTTCGGTAAGCTTTACGCGATGGAGGATCAGATTGAGGTCACGGGCGACTTCGATGACGGCCTCTACGCAATGGCGGCAACGAACGGCAAAGAGCACGGCATCCTCATCACCAATATCGGCGAGGAAAAGGAGATCGAAACCAACCTCGGCAGAGGATATACCGCTCATCGCATCGACGAAAAGCATTTTATGACAAAGGTTCGTGTCAGCGTCAAGAAATTCAAGCTTAAGCAGTACGATACGCTGTATATCGAAAAGAATTTATAATAAGGAAGAGGCCGGCTCAAAGTAGAAATTTTGAGCCGGCTTCATTATTCAATATTTGGTCAATATTCAATCTTAAAATAATCAAGATACTTCTTGAATTTATCCTGCGCGGCAAGGCAGGTGTCAAGAAGAAATCCACGCTCGCGCGGCCATTCCGAAAGACCGCGGTAGTAGAAGTACTTCAGCTCTTCGTCGATAATGAAAGGCACAACGTTATTCCGCAGACATTCCTTGAAAAGGATAAGCCTTCCGACACGCCCGTTTCCGTCCTGAAACGGATGAATGCACTCAAAGCGGTGATGAAAATCGAGTATTTCCTCAAAAGATTTTTCTTTTTTTAAGTTATAGCGTGTGAGCAATGCTTTCATTTCGCTCGCAACGTCCTCGGGTAAAGTAGTCTCTCTGCCGCCGACTTCATTGGGGAGCTTTTTGTATTCGCCCACGGCAAACCAACTTTTTCTGCTGTCCGAGGTTCCGTTTTTGAGGATGCGGTGAAGCTCTTTGATGAAGCTTTCCGTGAGCAGGTTGGACGCACTGTCAATGATCAGGTCAATACAACGGAAATGATTTGCGGTTTCGACAATGTCGTCGACCTTTACGTTTTTAGCGGAAATTCCGATGGTGTTGGTTTCAAAAATGTAGCGCGTCTGATCGTGGGTAAGCTTGCTTCCTTCCATATGATTTGAGTTATAGGTCAGCTCGATCTGTATTTTATGATAGATTCCGCCCGAAACCAATGATTCTTTTTCGCGCTTCAAAACATCGAGAAGAGAATCGGATGCCGCATCTTTTCGTGGCTTGCGTATCGGTTTTTGTGAATCTTCGGGGATCATCCAGGTTTTGCCGAGAAGAATTGCACCCGCAACTCGACCTTCTGCGCAATAATTACGCACACTGCGCTCGGATATCTCCCATTTTTTCGCCGCTTCGGCTGCAGTAATATATTTCATAAACAAGACTCCTTTATTATATGTATATATTATACCACATTATCGGCAAAATATCAATAGAAAATAAAAATAAAATTGCAGTTATTTTGCCGATATCGGCAAAATAACTGCAATTTTATGTGTTAAATTAGAGATAATTTGCCGATAACGGCAAATTTGATTTAAATCTCGAGGATGTCTCCGTCGTTGGGATGAAGTATCGGGAAGGGATACTTGCCCGAGGCGGCGAGGTCTGCGATGTCGCCGAACTTGCGCTCGGAGGCGTGGGTGAACGCGAAACGTTTGGTCTTCACGCGGTCGAGATAGGGAGTCAGCTCCGGGATTCCGAAGTGCGCAAGCTCACAGACGATGAGATCGTATTCCTTCTCGAAGGCTACCTTCGGGAAGTCATCTTTGGCAAGCTTTTGCGACATATCACCCGTGAAGAGAACACGCTTACCTTCTATTTCTATGTCAAGAGCCGCGCTGAGGTTGCCCTCGCTCATATGCTTGGTCGGGATATAGGAGAGCTTGATGTTCGCGTCCTCAAAGACTGTGCCGGGCGTTGCAACGTGGAGACGAAGGCGTTCCTCCGGGAATTTTGCACCGGGCGAGGCAGCCTGACGCGCATAGTAAAGCGCCTCGATTACCGCCTGCGAGGTGAGATAAACGTCGTAATCCGAGTTCTTCCAATACCAGTTCGAAAGATCAAGAAAGTGGAAAAGACCGTTTATGTGGTCGCCGTGGCAATGGGTGGTGAAGATGGCGCGGACCTCCTCGAAGGTCACTCCCGCGCGGAGGATAGTATCCGTGATCGGCGCGCCCGCGTCAATGATGTAGGCGTTGCCGTTCGTCTGTATCATAGTCGAGGAGCAATGTCTCTCCGCCGACGGAACTCCGTGAGAGGTGCCCATGAAAGTTATTTTCATTCTGCACTTACTCCAAATGCTTTGAGATTTTCAATGCCGAGTTTTATGCCCTCGATGCAGTCCTTGGGACCTTCGTATTCGATCGAAACGTATCCGTCATAGCCCGCCTTCTTGAGGATGGCGATGCAACGCTTGACGGGAATGTCGCCCTCGCCGACCGAACAACCGACAAGTCTGCGGCATCCGCGGGTGTGGTAGCCCGTCCCGAAATCCTCGTCGAATTCGTGAACGAACCAGTCCTTTGCGTGAACGTGGAATGCATAGGGAGCAAGACGCGAGACTGCAACTGCGCTGTCCTCGTCAACGCAGGCGAAGTTGCCCATATCGACGAGAAGACCGTAGTTTTCGTGTCCGACGGCGTTGAAGAGCTTTTCGACGCGATAGCTGTCCTGCGCGATCTGACCGTGGTTTTCGGAGCAGGTCTTAATGCCGAGGGTTGCGGCATATTCTGTGACTCTGCGCGCGTTTTCCGCGATAGTCGGGAGCATCAGCTCGAAGGAACGCGCGTCGGCCTCCTTGCCGTAAGCCCAGCAGACGTCGTGGCGCATAACCTTTGCGCCGAGAATTGCGGCAACATCAAGCTGATCGCAAAGACGCTTGATCTCCTTTTCGGCTGCCTCGCCCTTCTGGAAGAGATTTGCGCCGATGGTGTAAGCGTTGATATCCATGCCGTATTTGTCAGCCTCGGCGCGGATGAGCTTTGCGTATTCCTTCTGCTCATCAAGAGTCGGAGCTTTTCCCTGTTCGGGGCAGAGATCAATGAATTCAATTGCGCGCAGACCGAGGTCGTATGCGGCTTTTACCGTGTCAAGCTGTGAAAGCTTGCCAGCCTTTATATACTGCTGAAATGAATAGGAACTGACTGAAATCTTCATTATCAAAGACCTGCCATACTCTTCTTGAGGTGCTCAACTGCGATGCCTATGTCAGCTGCAGGATCGTCTCCGCACTCGCGCTCGATGGTAAGGAATCCCTTGTATCCGATATCCTTGAGAGCCGCGAGGTACTTCGGGAAGTCAACACTGCCCTGTCCGAGCGGAACCTCCTGATAGAATTTCTTGCCCTGGAACTCCTCGGGAACGGGATGAACTACGCGGTAAGCGATCTCGGGGCCAACATCGAGAAGCTTAACGCCGTCCTTTGCGTGGGTGTGAACGATGTACTTCTGAAGATTATAAACAGCCCCCACGGGGTCGTCGCCGGTTACCATAACAAGGTTTGCGGGGTCGAGGTTGACGGAAACGCCTGTCGAGCCGAGCGAATCAAGGAATTCCTTGAGAACAATGCTTCTTTCGGGACCGGTCTCGATAGCGAATTTTGCGCCTACGCTGTCGGCGTACATAGCAAGCTCGTGGCACGCCTCCTGCAGGATCTTGTAACGCTCGTGGTTCTTGTCCTCGGGAACAACGCCGATGTGAGTGGTTACAACGCCGGTTTCAAGATCGGCGCACATATCGATGATGCGCTTGGACTTTTCGATCTTTTCGGGATTGAGCTCGGGATGAGTGAATCCGCCGCCTCCGAGGTCGCCGCAGATAGCGGAGAAACGAAGACCGTGATCCTTCGCGAAGTTAAGAAGCTCGCGTCGGTCAGCCTTAGAGAAGTTTTCGGGAGCGTGAATGCCCTTCGTGCAGTAGATCTGAAGACCCTCGATGCCCATCGAGGCAGCCTTCTTTATCGCTTCGCGTGTCTCCATCTTGAAGGAGTCAACGATCGCGCCAATAGGAAAATAACCCATAATATTTACCTCCGTAAAATGATTTAAAGTTTGATCTCTTCGCCGCGCTCAGACGACTGATAGAGAGTGTCAAGCAGACGCATGCTGTTTAAGATATTATCGATATGCGAGCGGTTCTTTTCGCCCGAAGCGCAAGCCTCGAGGAAAGCCTCATCCTCGCAGAGATACATGTTGGGAATGTCGTATTCGGGCTCGAAGGCTTCAAGAGTGTCGCCCGAATAGTATACGAATTTACCGCAGTAGGTAAGGCGGGCGCCTCCCTTGTCGCCCATGAAGTCAATGAATGCTTCGTTCTTGCCGATGTTCTGCGCCCAGGCTCCGTTGAAGGAGATCGAAGAAGTCGGAGGCCAAGCGGTCTT
>JAZSMP010000359.1:0-3294 GCA_045535915.1 Eubacteriales bacterium
CGAAATTCCTGAATAATATTTTCCCCCGACGGCAATGCCGTCTTGGCTCTTTTCGGTTAAAAAACAGTTTCAATAACTCTTCCCGAGCATTCGGGCGAATATCTCCAATTATCAATGTGCGAGGTTTTCTCGCAATCGATAAAGTAGCGGGTCGGAGCGATCTCGCCGATGTTCTGGTGCGTGTCGATAAGTATCAGCTTTACCTTCATCCGCTCGGGGATGATGCTCTTGATAAAGACTGCGGCGGTGTCTCCGATCTCTATGTCTCGCGCATCGGGGCGGAGCTCGGCGAGTCCCGCGAGGTTCGGCATAAGCTCTATGAATATGCCGTAGCTCTCTATACTGCGCACAGTGCCCGCTACCGTCTGACCGGGGATAAACAGTGCGGCATTTTCTTCCCACGTTCCAAGGAGCTCCTTTTGCGTCAGAAAGAGCCTGCCGGTCTGTGGGTCATTGCTTTTTACAACGGCGTAGACGAATCCGCCGCAGCAAAGACGGTCGCGCGGATGAGATATGCGCGATACCGAAAGCGAATCTACGGGTATGAGCGCGGAGATTCCGCATCCGACGTCGGCAAAGGCACCGAAGGGCTCGAGATGCGTGATCTTTACGCGAATGATGTCACCCGCGATGAGGGTTGAGAGATATTCGCGCAGGCAGTCGCGCTGAACGCGGCGGCGCGAAAGATAAGCAACGGGCACGCCGCTTTCGCGCTCGATTCCGATGACGCGGAAGCATACGGGTTTGCCCACGCGGGTTATGACGGCAATGTCCTTGTCGGTCTCGCCGGGACGGCAGAAAAGGCATTCTTCGCGCGGAAGTATTCCCGTAATTCCGCCGAGATCGAAATGAAGATTCATATCCGAGTCGCAGAGAAGAGCGGTCTCCTCGAGTACGGTACCGTTTACCATTGCGCGTTCGAGCCCCGCGAGAGACGAGGTGTAATTTCTGTTTTCCGGCGTATGTATGAGCGATCCTTCGGGTTTGTACTTTGGATACATCGTGTGACCTCCTGAATTTTTGAGTGTTTTTATGGATTACAACCATAATATATTCGTAACAATTCGTTTTTAGAACGATAAAAAATATGTGATCGTACATCATGGTTGAATGAGCAAAATGGGCAAAAATCGAAGAAAATCGAAGAAAATAGGGTGCTAAATTAAAAAAATTAAAATTTTTTTCAAAAACCTATTGACAAGCGGAAAAATAAGTGGTATAATATGCGAGTCTTAAACAGGGCGCATTATGCCCTATCATTATTTGGAGGAAAAAGAATGTCCACTTTCATGGCAAAGGCTGAGACTATCGAGCGCCGTTGGTTCGTTATCGACGCAGCAGGCGAGTCCCTCGGTAGAACAGCAGTTAAGGCTGCGAACATCCTTCGCGGCAAGCATCGCCCCGAGTTCACCCCCCACGTTGACTGCGGCGAGTACGTAATCATCATCAACGCTGATAAGGCAGTTCTGACCGGCCGCAAGCTCGAGCAGAAGTACTATCACCACCACTCCGGTTGGATCGGCGGTCTCAAGAGCATTCAGTACAAGAAGATCATGGCAACCCGTCCCGAGATGGCTATGGAGCTTGCTGTTAAGAGAATGCTTCCCGCAAACACCATCGGCCGCAAGTCGATGACCAGACTTCACGTATACGCAGGCGCTGAGCACGCACACGCAGCTCAGAAGCCCATCGTTCTTGACTGATCGGAAGTAGAAAGGAGTAATTGAAGATGTATACCAGTGCTAAGCCCTATTTCTACGGAACCGGCAGAAGAAAGAAGTCGGTAGCTCGCGTCAGAGTATATCCCGGTACCGGTGCTATCACCATCAACGGCCGCGACATTGACGAGTACTTCGGTCTCGACACAATGAAGCTCATCGTAAACCAGCCCTTCGAGGTTACCGGCAACGTTGGTAAGTTCGATATCGTTGCAAACGTAACCGGCGGCGGTTTCTCCGGCCAGGCAGGCGCAATCCGCCACGGCCTCTCCCGCGCACTCGTTCTCGCTGACGAGGCAAACAAGCCCGCTCTCAAGGCAGCAGGCTTCCTGACTCGCGATCCTCGTATGAAGGAAAGAAAGAAGTACGGTCTCAAGGCCGCTCGTCGCGCAAGCCAGTTCTCCAAGAGATAATTTCGACCTTTGGTCGAAACTTGCAAAAAATGCTCCACATCCGTGGGGCATTTTTTGTTATCTCTTGGATGAACCGGCTTGCAGTTATATTCGCCTGCGGCGAGTGATATTGCTACGCAGTGATATTCGGCTTACGCCGAGTGATATTCGTTTCGCGAGTTTTGTGGGCGAATATAATATCATTGTGAGCATAATTTGCAAAGCAAATTTGCGAACAATACCACTGCGAGCAAAGCGAGTAATATCACTGCGAAGCAATATCACTATGGACAATCGAGCACGATTTGCTTTAATCAAAAAGGGCGGTTCAATTTGTAAAGAACCCAGCCGTCCTATTGACATTTAGGCGTTTTTAAGGTATAATCTAACTAATCGATAAACCTGAATTTGACGAGGTGTAAATTATGATTGTTACATTGGAAACAAGAACTGCTGATTCGGTTCGAACCTATTTTGAAAAGGCAAATAGACCCGAAATCAAGCAGGTGTTACCCCAAAAGGCAAAAACAGTTGAAGAAGCATTAGCGGACTACGAAGAAACCTTGTTGCCGAATGCAACAAGCTTCGGTCAGACAGTGTATGTCGATGGGAAATATGTAGGTGATGTTTGGTGCTATTGCATTGATATGAATGATGAACCAAACTGTATGATTAGTTTCTGCATTTTTGAACTTGAATATTGGAATAAGGGCATTGCTACATCGGCTGTAAATATGTTTATTAAGAATGTTTGTGAGCGATACGATGTTAAAACCATTGGTGCATTTACCTTTGCACACAACAATGCTTCTATAAGAGTTTTGGAAAAGAACGGCTTTGTAGTTATGGAAGAATTTGAAGAAGATGGAGTTTTCTCAAAGTATCTTCAGTATGAATGTTGACAAATTCCAATTTGTCGACCAGAACAGCGTTGAATGTTGGTGTGATTTTGGTGCAAATTTGGTGCAACACTTTATAGGGCGATACTCACGATATTCACGATATCGCACGAAATCACACGATAAAGCTACGAAATCACACGTATTTCCACGATATTCACGATATCAAACGGTGTTCTTAAAACTCCAAGAGATAAGTTCTTATTTCTTCAGATTATCTTCGAAAATCACAGCACTCACTTTGGTGGGTGCTGTTTTTCTATACGGTAGGGGTCGACGCCCTCG
>JAZSMP010000075.1:0-8800 GCA_045535915.1 Eubacteriales bacterium
CGTCGAGCGAGAGCTTTATTCAAAACGAGTCGGCGAAGTACTCGGAATTTCTTCCGAAGCCGTAAAGAGCGATGCCGAAAGGCTGCGCAAAAAGAAGATTCGTGAGCTGAACCAAGACCAAAACCGTGAGGCTCACGCAAGTCTGCGTCAGTATTCAAACAAGATCAATCCCGATGCCGCAAAGAATCTCCGCGCGTCATACGCCGAGGAAACCATTCTTGGAATGATGATGATCTATCCGGAATACAGAGAGGGGATCCTGCGCGGGGAATACAGCCTCGGCTCGGATGATTTCTTCACCGAATTCGGAAGAAGGGCGTTCAATGCTGTTATTGACCTCGAAAATAACGGCGGATATATCTACGCACTGCTTGGCGAGTATTTCAATCCCGATGAGATGTCGGCGCTCGAGGATATGCAGCAGCGGCGCAGAAGTCTGGCGGAAAACGGTCCCGAGGTTTTGAAGACCTCAATCGAGGTCTTGCGCAGCGAAACGCTGAAGGAAAGATCGAATGCTTCGGGCGGTCAGTCGCTTGAAGACAAGCTCGCGGAAAAACGCCGCCGCCTCGAAGAAGCGCGCAAAAAGCGCGAATAATAATTAGGAAAATTAAAATAGTGTATCATATACATAGGAAAGGATAAAAACATGTTACAGAGTGATAAGAAATTGGATTTCATGGACAGCTCGGATACAAGTACGATCGATTACAAGGACGTGCTTGACGAGATGAATGACGTCGATAAGATCGACGAGATCTTTGACGACGATGCGGATACCGAACTTCTTCTTGCCGATGAAATGCCCGACGGCGAAATGGACAAGATCGAAAGTGAAGTTGAAAAATTTGCTGACAGCGAGGCAATGGAGCGCCTTCTCGAGCAGGAAGGCCTCGCAATTGACGACCCCGTTCGTATGTACCTCAAGGAGATCGGCCGCGTGGAGCTTCTTTCTCAGGAAGAAGAGCTTGCGCTCGCCGCTACCATGTACGACGAATCCCTGCCCGATGATGTGAGAAAGAGAGCAAAGGACAAGCTCGTTGAAGCTAACCTCCGTCTTGTTGTAAGTATTGCAAAGAGATACGTGGGCAAGGGAATGTTCTTCCTCGATCTTATTCAGGAAGGCAACCTCGGTCTTATCAAGGCAGTCGATAAGTTCGACTATGAGAAGGGTTACAAGTTCTCGACCTATGCTACATGGTGGATCCGTCAGGCGATCAACCGTGCTATCGCAGATCAGGCAAGAACCATCAGAATCCCCGTTCATATGGTTGAGACCATTCACAAGGTTTCCCGCTATCAGCGTCAGCTGCTTCAGGAGTACGGCCGCGAGCCTACTGCTGACGAGCTCGGTGAAAAGATGGGCATGACCGCAGAGAAGGTCCGTGAGATCCTCAAAATCGCGCAGGAGCCGGTATCTCTCGAGACTCCTATCGGTGAAGAGGAAGACAGCCATCTCGGCGACTTCATTCCCGATGACGAGACTCCCACCCCCGCCGACGCCGCGTCAGCAACCATGCGCCGTGAGGTGATCGAGCGTCAGCTCCGCACACTCACGCCCAGAGAAGAGCACGTTATCAAGCTTCGTTTCGGTCTCTATGACGGAAGATGCCGTACCCTCGAAGAGGTAGGTAAGGAATTCCGTATTACCCGTGAAAGAATCAGACAGATCGAGGCAAAAGCACTCAGAAAGCTCCGCCATCCCAGCCGTGCCCGCCATCTCCGCGGTTTTATTGAGTGATTTTATGCCGAATGTAACTTTCTGCATGCTTTTGTCATTGTGCAAAGTTAACAAAATATTGTTGTAAATATCGTTAAAACGCACAAAAGGTTTGTCATTTGTGTGCAATTTCCCATGCTTCATTTTGTCTAAAATGCTGTATAAAATGTAGATTTTGGGAATTGTCAAGGAAGTGTTAGTCAATCGTTCAAAATTTTGACTTGACTTTTTGGCAAAATTGTAGTAGAATATATAATAACATTATCTGCGTGTATGCGCGTGAATACCCATTTCCCGAAGGAGGAAAACTTAAATGAACAAAAGGACAATTAGTCTGATTCTTGCATTCCTTATGCTTGCAAGCTTGATCTTCACCGGATGCTCTGCTTTTGGCGGCGGAGAAGAGACCAATAACGAGGGTGAAATCGTAGAAGAAGCTTCCAACTCCGCTATTACGCTTTCGATGTATGTTGTAAGCGCAGAGCCCGTTTCTCCCGATACGGCAAGAAAGGTTGAGGATGCTTTCAACAAGATCACCAAGCCCAACTTCAAGACCCAGGTCAAGCTTCACTTTGAGACATACGATAAGTATTACGAGAAAATCGAGCAGGTTGTAGAGTCCAACCTCGCGCTTGCGGTTCTCGAGGACGAGCACAGTAAGGCCCTCAAGCAGGCAAAGAAGAACGCTAAGGCAGAGGGCGTTATCACCGATGACGCTTGGTTCGATGCTTTCTATGCCGCAAATCCCGATTATGAGCAGTTCCGCGAGACCGAAGAGCTCACCGGCGAGGATACCACCGCTGAGCAGACCGAATTGGTTACCATCGAGGGTATCGATAACAGCTATACCTTGAGCCAGGTCAAGTACCCCGACGAAAAGCCCGCACAGATCGATATTCTTTGGATCGACAGCTACGAGAGATACGTGGACTTCATTGAAAGAGAAATGATCCAGAGACTTGACTCCGAGCTTACCGGCGCTTCCAAGAAGCTTAACGAGTATATTAACAACGAGCTTCTTACCTGGGCAAAGTGGTCCACCAGCGGAACCTACGGTATTCCCAACAACGTAATTATAGGCGAATATACATATCTCCTTGTCAACAAGGAGCTTGCAAAGAAGTACAGCTACAATCCCGAAGAACTCAACACAATTGCAAAGTGTGCGGAATTCCTTGCTGACGTAAGCAAGTATGAACCCGGCGTAGCTCCCATCCTCGGCGATATCTACCCCGTTAATACCTATTATTGGAACATTGATACCGCTAACGGTAAGATCAATTCCTCCGAATTCTCTATCCTTGGAAGTCCCACCGCCGGCCGTACCATGAGTTTCAAGGGCGACAGTATATATCTTAGTTGTCAGAATCTTTTTGATATCTCCGATTACACCGATCAGCTCAGAGCTATTCAGAATTATAAGGATGCAAAGTATATCGTTGCCGAAGGAACCAACGTAGAAAATTATGCTGTCCGTGTTATCAAGGGCGACGCTTCGCTTGAGAAGATTTACGGCGAAGAGTATCAGCTTAACGTACTTGAATATCCCCGCGTAGGATATGAGGAAGTATTCAACAACATGTTCGCTGTATCCGAGTATTCCCGCAGCTGCTCGCGCAGTATGCAGATTATTACTTACCTCAATACCAACAGCGACCTTCGTAACGTACTTCAGTACGGTGTAGAAGGCGAGCACTATAAGATCGATGATGAGACCGGCAAGCTCGTCCGTCTCAACAGAGATTATATCATGAATATCGAATCTACCGGAAACGTATTTATGGCTTATCCCGAAGAGGGAATGGATGCCGATGTCTGGGAGTGGGGTAAGAAGCAGAACCTCGATGTTCGTCCTTATCTGACCATTTCCTTCGATTTCTCCGACCGTTTAACCCTTCCCGAGGGTGAAGATGCGGCTGAATACGCTTTGATTAATATTGATAATATTAATCAGATCAATTCTATTTCCGCAGATATCAAGAATCAGATTGACAATTGCGAAAGCATCGATAAGTTAGAAGAACTTATTGCATCTTGGAGTACTTACGATAGCACTAACAATGCAATCAAGGACGAAAAATCTTCCGCAGAACCTAAAGAGGGAAGTAATAAGGCTCCCGGATTCTACTACTACTATTATCAGTGGCTCCAGGATACCGGACTTTACGTTCCCGTGGAAGAGTAATTCATATTTTATATGTTATATAAATGTAAAGAGCACCGCATGCGACGCATGCGGTGTTCTTTACATTTGAATTATTCGTTTTCGGGTCTGAATTTTTTCCATAGGGCTGTCAGGCCGAAGCACGCAACAGCTCCGCAGATCGCAAATGCCGTCCAGACGAGAACGGTTGCCGACCAGTTCTGTGATTTTGCCATGCTTCCGTAGAGAACGGTACAGCAGGAAGCAGAGATATATGCTGTGCAGTTAAGCGTTCCGGTTACAGCAGAAGAGATACCGAGTCCGCCGTAGCGGTAGGGGACGAAGGTGAGTATCATGGTGTTGACTCCCCACATACAGCACATGGAGAACGCAAGCAGTGCAACTGCAAGAAGGGGCATAGAACCTTTGAGCAGTACGACTGCAACAAGGCTGATCCCTGCGGCGGCAAACATTACGCCCGATGTTGCAACCTCATTTTTCAGGATACGCTTGTCAATGTAGATCGCAACGTAAGGTCCTGCAACAGAGAAGAGGGGCAGAAGGGTAGATACGAGAGAAGCGGCTGAATCGCTGAATGAGTATGTGTCCTGGAGATAGGTTGGTGCCCAGCTGAGAACCGCGTCCTTGAGCGAACCGTTGAAGAGTGCGATTATTGCGATAAATACAATTCCGGTACCGAAGAAGAGCTTAAGTGTCAGGGAAGGCTTCGCCTTGTTGTTTCCGTCTCCTTCGAGATTTGAACTTATGAGTGCAAGATTTCTCTCGGACATTGTTTTTATGTATGGCTTGAGTCCCGAGATACCGAATATCCAGATCGCGCCGCCGATGCAGAGAAGGGAGCCGCAAGCAACGAATACGCCGCGCCAGTCGGCGATCTTGAGCATTAAAGAGGAGATAACGTAGGAAAGTGTCATACCGACGGGGATGGTCAGCGAAATATTCGCGCCGGCTTTAAGCCTTTGCGACTGAGTCATCCAGTCGGTGAAGATTCGGATGATCGGTGACCAGAGCATCGAGTTGAAGAAACCGTTAGCTGCCCAGACTATAAGGAAAACGTAGCGGTTTGACATGCTTCCCATCAAAAGGTTGGCGCATCCCGAACCGAGAAGCCCGATCGCGACCATGATCTTCGGCGAAACTCTGACTCCGAGGCGGCCGTTGATGAACTGTCCCGCACCGTAGAAGACCAGATATGAGGATGAAATAACACCGCCGAAGCTTTTGTCGAGGAGCCCCGCTGCTGTCATCGAAGCAAGGCAGGTGGAATAGTTGTATCGCCCGAAGTATGAGAAAGAGTATGCTATAAAGCATAGGGCGAAAAGAAAATTGGAATTTTTGAGCTGTTCGGCAGAATCGTTTTCCGCCGTGAAGATGTTTTTCAAAATACGGTCCTCTCTTATGGCTACTTGATGCTAATATAATAGCACTATTCTGTGAACATTTCAAGAGTAAAGATAAAAAAAGAACAATATTTTTCTTTGATTGCAATATTTGCTTGACTTTCTTTCGTCTCGGTGATATAATAAGGATATAAAACTACGTGAGGTAAACAATGAAAAGATTGAGTATTAAAACAATTTCACTGCTTCTTGCACTGATCACGATTTTTTCCGCAGTATCCCTACTCGCGGGATGCAACGGTGACGATGATGTGATCACGGAACCGCCTGCGGACACCACAATTGACCCGATCGAGGAAACCGAACCCGTGGAAGAAGTGCTTCCTATCATGTTGGCGGATCTCGAAAACTATTTTATAATTCGTCCGGACAAAAACACGAGCGATCTGCTTGATAAGATCAATTCGCTTTATCAGAAGATCAAAAGCAAAGTTGCGATCGGATATAAGGATGACTTTTTCAAAGAAGATACACCTGCTTTCAGCATCGGCGAATATGAGATCCTCGTTGGAAAGACCAATCGCCCCGAGACCGCACAGTTCCTTGCCGATTTGAAGTACAACGATTACGGATTTGCGCAGATAGGCAAAAAGATCGTCATCGCAGGACATTCGGATGAGGCGACAATCAAGGCTATTGCCGCATTTATGGATCAGGTGGTTCTTCAAAAGGAAAGCGAAGACGGAATTTTCTATAAGTCCGAAATGGATTTTCTTAAGAGACAGAACTACAATATCGGTTCTGTCAACATTGCCGGCGTTCCGCTTGGTAACTACCGCCTGGTTTATCCCAAGAAGAACAACCAGTCCGAAAAAGTGGCCGCACAGGTTATCGCAGATGCGATTGCAAACACTTCGGGTATCGTTCTCGATATCGTAAATGACGCAGAAGAAGCAACCGAATACGAGATCCTCATCGGTGCGACCAACCGCCATACCGAAGCCGATATTGCCGCTATGGGTTCCAAACTCGGTGCAACCGAATCCGTTATTAAGTTTGACGGCAAAAAGATTACTGTTTACGGCTTGACTTCAACCGCTCTTCTTGTTGCCGCAAATGAGTTTAATGCTCAGTTTGAAGAAAAGAAGGTAGAGACCCTCGAGCTGTCTCCCGCCCCCGAGGTCCTTTGCAAGTACGATGACAGCATTCTTACTGCAATGAGCTTTAACGTATGGGTAGGCGGTAAGACCGCAGAGAGAAACGAGCGCGTTCTTACGATGGTAAGAAATTATTTTCCCGACACTGTTGGCTTCCAGGAGGTTGACCCCACATGGCTTGCAGTGCTCCGCCAAGGTCTTAAGGATCAGTATTCATACGTAGGCGAGGGCAGAAACGGCGGCAACAGCGGAGAATATAATCCTATATTCTATAAGAGGGAACTCTTCAATCTTATTGATAGCGGAACCAAGTGGCTCTCGGACACTCCCGATACCGTTTCAAAATACGAAGCATCTTCGCTTCCCAGAATTTATACCTACGCTCTTCTTGAAAGAAAATCCGACGGCAAGAAAATAATGGTCATCAATACCCACTTCGACCATACCAGTGCCGAAGCACGTGAAAAGCAGGCAAAAGTTCTTGTTGAATACCTCAAGAAGGTAACCGATTATCCCATTGTTCTTACCGGTGACTTTAACTGCGATAGCAATTCTGCGGCGTATTCTACCATTATCAAGAGCGGCGTCTCTAACGCCAATGAAATGGCGGATAAGAAAGAAAATAACGCCGCAACCTTTACCAATTACGGCTCATCCAATAAGATCATTGATTTCGCCTTTGTTTCTCCCAAGAAGGTGGCGGTTACCTTCTATAAGGTCTGCAACGAAAGGATCAACGGCGATTTCCCCTCCGACCACCATCCGGTACTTATCAAATACACGGTTCTCGGTTAAAATATGATCTCAGCCGAGATGCTTTCGAGATCCTTTATATCCCCAATGGCGCGCCTGAGGCGCGCCATTGATGTTTTATAATCGGTTGCATTACCGCAACTTGCCGCTATGATAGCTTCTTCAAATATTCCCGATACTTGTTCGAGCTCGGGCTTTGAAAGGGTGATCTCCAGAAAATTTCTTCGTTCTTCCCATAAATCAAGAATTTTTGGGAGTTCTTCTGCGCATAATGCGAGATCGTCGGGCAGAGAGTCTATCTCGGAATCTATTATTTTGAATGTGCTTTTTACATATATATAATTAGTTGCTGAGGCGGCTATCATTACAAACAAAAATATTCCCGCTAGTATGCAGGCGTTTTTATTCTTCATTGTTATCCTCCGACTGAAATATTTTGTAGTTACCCGCTTCGTCCGCTATCATCAGCTCGACAGCGGAAGGATCATATCCCTGACTTGAAATAATGTTGAAAGCTTTTTCTATACTCCAACCGAGGTCCGAAAGGGAAGCCTCATTGAATTCGCCCTTGTCTACGACGATTCGGAACATTCCGCTTTCTGCATTTTTTGCCGAAACGTCTTGAGCTGTCGCCGGCTTTGCATATGCTCTCGGAAGCACGGAAACACTTCCGTCCTGCTCGAGAATCGCGTATGCTACTTCCGATATATCAGTTGTACCTGATTTTCGGAGGGCGATCAATAACTCATCGGAGGACATTCTGCACTTTTTCAGTTCCGAAAAATCCGGTTCACCCATTCGTATGAGAATACTTGGTCTGGGTGAGAAAAGATTCTTCAGCTTTGGAAATCTTCCTTGGAGTGCTGCCGTGAAGATTTCTATTGACATCAGAAGCACAGTTGGGATGACTGCGTATAAAAGCGGTATGTCATGATTCTCGATAGGAAGAGCCGCAAGTTCGGAAAGCAATAGTGTGCTGACAAGATCGGATACCTCAAGCTGACCGATCTGTCGCTTCCCCATAAGCCGCATAGCACCTATCAAAATGCCGTAAATAATCAAAGTTCGAATAATTATAGTTGCCAAAATATCACCTCTCTATTATTCTGTTCAACTCGATTCACTGATATTAGCAAAAAGCGGTCATTTCTTTCGTCAACCTGTACAAAAGGGGAGGGTATGATTTGTGCAAAATGCTGTCAAAAGGTACAAAGTGAAAAAAATCTCAAAAAACTTTCAAAAAAGTGTTGACAAAGTGGGATGAAAGTGGTATAATATACGAGCTGTCGCGAGAGCGGCGGCGAGGTCATTGAAAATTGAACAACAGACTAAGAAGTACAAGCTTGGTTATCGAGAGATAACTGTTGAAAGGTTTGTGCGAGGAAGTCGGTCAAAGATTTTGAGAAAACACGAACTCAAAGGTAAATCCAAACAGCAAAAGCTGTAAGGAAAAAATGAGCTAGTATTTGTACTAGTGCTAAGAGCAAAAGCTCTGAATTATGATTTGAACGGTTCATAAGAATCGTTTATATACAATGATTTAGAGAGTTTGATCCTGGCTCAGGATGAACGCTGGCGGCGCGCCTAACACATGCAAGTCGAACGGTGACGAGGACTTCGGTCCTCTGATCAGTGGCGGACGGGTGAGTAACGCGTGAGTAACCTGCCC
>JAZSMP010000250.1:0-1829 GCA_045535915.1 Eubacteriales bacterium
ACCCTTTTGTCGCCCGCGGTCACACATTTTTTGAATTTTTTCGAAAAAAGAGGAATATTTTATTCAAATCAACGTGTGATCGTAAATAAAATATTCCCAATTATATTTTATTGATTAAATTATAGCATATGTAAATCCCAATGTCAACAAAAGCCGCACGTTTATGCGGCTTTTTGTATTATTTTTTAATCATCCCTCTGAGCGCCTCAAGCGCATCGGTAAGTCCTCTGACGGAGTCGATGATGCCGTAGCGCACGGCTTCCTCGCCTGCGAGCACGCTTCCGATGTCGGTTGCGATCTGGTCGGGACGCATCATCAGCTGACGCAGAGTATCGGGTTCGGCGCGAGAGTTGCGGCTGATGAAACTGATGATACGCTCCTGCATATCGCGGAAATAGGTGAAGGTCTGGGGTGCTCCGACGACGGTTCCGCTGATGCGGACGGGGTGGATCGTCATTGTGGCGCTCGGTACGATATACGACTTTTTCGCCGCCACGGCAAGCGGTACGCCGATCGAATGTCCGCCGCCGAGGACTACCGAGACGGTAGGCTTCGACATGCTTGATATCAGCTCGGCGATCGCAAGACCCGCCTCAACATCGCCGCCCATGGTGTTCAGCAATAAAAGCACGCCGTCCACGTGCTCGTCCTGCTCAAGTGAGACAAGCCTCGGCAGAATATGCTCGTATTTGGTGCTCTTCTGGTTTTCACCTGCAAGGTAATGCCCCTCGATCTGACCTACGATGCACATGCAGTAGATCGACTCGCGCGAGTTTTCGGCAAGCACCATGCCGTCGGGCACGTCATTAAGTTTGTTTTCGTTTTCCTGTTTATTTTCTTCGCTCATTTCTTCGCTCCCGTTTTTTAGTTATTATTTCCGTAAAGAGGGAATATATACTATAAAAAATTCTGTTTTTGTATTGACAAATAAATGCCTATGTAGTATAATAATAATGTAAGATGAATATTCATCTTTCGGCTTCGCGGCATGAGACGAGTGACGGTTTCGACTCGTCGGTAAAATAAAAACTGACCGACAATGATGATGTGTGACGGTTCTGACACATCGGTAAAATAAAAATTGACCGAGCGAAGTTTATAATGGGGTCGGCTACTGCCAGACCCCATATATTTTATAGCGAGTGCGAAAAATGAAATACAATGTAGATGTTTTAAGATTATCCAACGATTTTTTTAGCGCATATCCTAAGGACCGATATCCCGAATTGCTTCAAAAACTCGAGCGTCCGTATGCATGCTTATTGATTGATATGCGTGATTATTATATTTGTATTCCGTATAGAACTCATGTGGAACATTCAAATTCATTCAGGTTTAAAAATTCTGTTCGGTCAAAGGTTAACAAATCGGGATTGGATTTTTCAAAAATAGCGATAATAAACAATATGTCTTATATCAATAAGTCGCCTGCTTTGATTGATAAAGATGAATACAATGAAACAATGATTAATATCGAAAAGATTGTTTCATCGGTGCAAAAATATATTGATACATATATTTTTCACGTTATGGGCAGGGAATCTATTCACGAAAGAGAATTTGCAAGAAAATATAAATATTCCACATTGCCATATTTTCATAAGGAATTGGGAATAGAAGAGGTACAAAAAATGAATATTTCCGAACTTAAACCCGCAAAAGTATTTGAATATTTCGCGCTTCTTTCGAGTGTTCCGCACGGCTCGGGCAATATGAAGCCGATTGCCGACATCTGTGAGAATTTTGCACGTGAGAGAGGACTTGAATGCAACCGCGACGCGGCTGATAATATCATAATCAAAAAGCCAGGCACTGAGGGCTATGAGGAT
>JAZSMP010000266.1:0-9114 GCA_045535915.1 Eubacteriales bacterium
AAACCCGCTCAAGGAACTTTTTAAAAAAGTTCCTTGAGAATCCTCCAAAACTTTTCCTCTTTCTTGTTTTCAAATAAAAACGAAAATTTCCGAGCCGAAATGCTCGGAAATTTACATTTAACTAGCAACCGGCAACGTTTACTCCGGCACAACCTCATTCACGGGGGTGCTTGTGGTTACCTCGACAAGACCGTCGCCATCATCATCTGTGACGGGATCTGCGGGTAATACCGCGATGAGCTCGCCTTCGCGCTTGACTGCGTCAAAGATATCGGTCACTGCTTCGCCGATATTGAAGAAGGTCACTCCCTCTCCTATACCGCTGATCGCGACGTATCCGTTGTCGAAAACATAGAGCGTGTTGAGCGGTCTGCCCGCGGAGTTCATGGCATACGTGATCCTAAGCATCAGATCGCAGCCCTTCATCTTCGTATCGACGGCATCATAAATTCCGGCGTGCTCGGCTTCGGCGTCAAGACCGAGGAGCAGCTTGCAAATATCGCCTCCCGCCGCCTCGTCGATACGAAGCTTTTCGGTTTTAATATCTCTTTTTCCCCATCCGTATTCGCGGCGGAGAACTTCTTTGCCGATATTCATATGCACCGCGGCGTTGAGATCGTCGAAAAAGTCCGAAAGCGATTCGCATTTGTACTCGGTATTGACTGCTGCATAGAAATGCTCGGTCGTCTGCGAGCCGCCCTTTTCGAGATACTTCACCGCAACCGCGGCATCGGGAGAGACGCCCTTGATCTCGTAGATCTCGGCTTCCACGGTCACCACGTCGCGCTCCTTGCCGTCGATATTCCATCTCCAACCGTTGCGCGCTTCGATAGCGTCAAGCTTTTTGCCGATAAATTCGCCGTTTTTATCGAGCGGAAAGGCGTTTCCGATCTCGTATTTCTCATATTTCGCGCTTACGATCTCGGAGAACGAGTACTCGGCAAGTCCGGTCTCCGCAAATATTTTCTCTCCGCTTCCTTTAGACGACAGAACAAACAGATCAAATAAGTCATCCCATACGATCGCGTCGCCGACTACGTTTCCGCCCGGCTCATCTCGGGTAAGCATCGGCAGAATCACGGCAAGAACCGCGACCAATAACGCAAACGACGCCGCTATCGCCGCAATCTTCCATACGGGACGTTTTTTCACAGTCTTTCTGTCGGCGCGTTCGATAAGCGACGCGTCGATATTTCCCATTGCTTCAAAAAAATCATTCGTCTTCATAGTGTGTAGCCTCCTTTTTTGAGTGCTTCTTTCAGCTTTTTTCTGGTTCTTGAAAGGATCACAAGGACGTTTGCTTCATTCAGGGCAAATCTGCGCGCGATCTTGGCTGTCGCGTCGCAGTAAAAATAGCGGCGCACGAATATATCGCACTCGCGCTCGGGAAGCGAATGAAGAAATTCATTCAAAAACTTCGCAAACTCGCGCTTTTCGTATTCCTCCGCGACGCTTACAGTGTCGGCGAGGAATTCCTCGGCCTCCTCGATGCAGAGAGATACCTCGCATCCTCCGCGCTTCTCCGCGGTCATTTTTCTGTACCTGTCGAGCGAGAGATTGCGCGCGAGAGCTCCGAGATATACCTTAAGCGACTTCGGTTTTTCGGGCGGGATAGAATTCCACGCACGGAGAAGGGTGTCGTTGAGCACCTCTTCGGCGTCCTCGTCGTTTGCGAGGATGTTTTTGGCGATGGTTTCGCAGTATCTGCCGTAGACTTCTTCGCACTCGCGCAGAGCCAGCTCGTCGCGTGCAAAAAAGAGCTCGATGATTCTTTGGTCGTCCATACTGTTCTCCTTTCCGGCTGTAAAGCCTTTTTGTGGCGCCTCACCCTATAAGACGTAATTTTCAGCAAATTCTAACATCGTTTCAATCAGTTTTTTGAGCAACGCGAGAAAAACTTCCACCACTTTTCACTGTCCACTTTCCACTTTTCACTATTAAAAAGACCCATCGGCGCCGATGGGTCTTTTTAATTATGCAGCCTTTTCAAGCTCGATGGTAAGCTCCTTCGAACCGTTTGAGAAGTAGTATTCCTCGGCGGTATCAACGGCGTAGCCTTCAACAGCCGCGGCGATAAGTACGTGGAAATCACTGGTTTCAAAAGTAAAGGTAACAACGCCGTCAGCGCCTGTCGCCTTGGGCATTCTGCATCCCTTGGAATCGCACATCTGGATCTGTACGCCCTCGATCGGATTGCCGTCCTTGTCGGTTACGGTGACCTTGTATCCGTCGAATGCGGGAGCTTCGGTACCCTCGTCGGTTGCCTCGGCGGTAGGCTCGTCGGTGAGCGCGGGAGCCTCGGTGGTGTTATCCGCGCCGTCGGTCGTCTCGGCAGGTTCCTCGTTGCAGGCAACGAAAGAGAGACAGAGAATGAGCGCAAGGGCGATCATTATAATTTTTTTCATCGGTTTTCTCCTTGTTTCAGAAAATTTTTTCGTCATATTATATCATGAGCACGCGCCAATATCAATGAATTTTTTGTAAAATTACATGCATTATTTTTTGCCCGAAATCCCAGTTTATGAATGACTTTCCACCATAACGGAAACAAATTGTTATATATTATAGGTAGGACTTGTTTTTTCTCCGCGGATATGGTATAATTGTTCAGTCGCGCTAAATTTATATTATATATTGCTTTAATAAAAACTATTTAATTTATTATATATTATATATTTTTACCGTTAAACAATTCGCGAAAGGCAAAGGAAAAATGAAGAAACAGAAAAGAATCAAGTTCCTGTCAGGGTTGCTCTCGATACTTCTCCTGACGACAATGATCATCGGCGTCTGCGTTAATGCCGCAGGCGATGCCGCCGCAGAAGCCTACATAGGTCTATTCGACGGCAAGATCCGCAATGACATCTCGAAATACTTCTCGAATGCCGTTGTGGCGCTCCCCGACACAGTCAAGGACGATCAAACGATCTCCCTCATCATCGAGGTCGATGCGGACAGCCTCCTTGACGCATACGAAAACTCGGACAAGACCATGAGCATCTCCGAGTTTGCACAGTCGGACCGCGCCGCCGCACTCCGCGAGAATATCTCCGCGGAAAGCGCCTCTCTTATCGAAAAGCTCGATAAATCGGGCATCTCTTACGAGCTCGGCGTAAATTACGACACCGTCCTCGCAGGCTTTGAGCTTCTCATCACCGCCCGCGATTTCGAGGACGTCTGCCGCACTCTCGGCAAAAAGACCAACGTGATCGTCGGCGACGTTTACGCATCCGCAGAGACACAGCTCGTTGAAAACACCGTCAACGTTCAGGACACAGGTATCTTCAACAGCATCGGCTGCGGCTATGACGGCTCGGGCACGGTAGTTGCCGTTCTCGACACGGGTCTTGACTATTACCACACCGCTTTCTCGACCGATAATTTCACCGCCGACAGAAACTCTCTCGGTATGACTTTCTCTGACGTTGAGGGCTTCATCGGCGACACTGTTGCATCCGACAAGCAGTCGGGTCTCACCGCTTCCGACGTCTACATCAGCGAGAAGGTTCCCTACGGCTTTGACTACGCCGACGGCGACGCGGACGTTTTCCCGATCCACTCCGACCACGGCACACACGTTGCCGGCGTTATTGCGGGTAAGGACGACGTCATCACGGGTGTTGCTCCCAACGCTCAGCTCGCGATCATGAAGATCTTCTCGGATATTGAGGACAGCGCGCGTACTTCCTGGATCCTTGCGGCTCTTGAGGACTGCGTAGTTCTCGAGGTTGACGTCATCAACATGTCGATCGGTACCTCCGCGGGATTCTCGCGCGAGAACGATAAAGAGCAGATCACAGGCGTTTATGACCGCATCCGCGAGCTCGGAATCAGCATGGTAGTTGCGGCGTCGAACAGCTTCACGTCAACCTACGGCTCCGAGAAGAACGGTAACCTCGGTCTTACCTCAAACCCCGACAACGGCACGGTAGGTTCTCCCTCCACCTATAAGGGCGCGCTCTCGGTTGCATCGATCAACGGTGCGAAGACCCCCTACATGCTCTACGGCGAAACCATCATCTATTATATTGAATCCACCGACCGCGTTTCCGAGGAAAAGGAATTCGTTTCCGACCTTCTCGACGAAGGCGTTGACGAGAAGGAATACGAATTCGTAACCATCCCCGGTGCAGGACGCTCTGCCGACTACACCGGCATCGAGGTCGCGGGCAAGATCGTTCTTGTCAGCCGCGGCTCGACAACCTTTGAGGAAAAGGCTCAGGTAGCCGAGCAGAAGGGCGCCGCAGGTATCATCATCTACAACAACGTAGCGGGTGATATCAAGATGACAGTCGGCGACGCAAAGCTCGCTGTCTGCTCGATAAGCCAGGACGAGGGCGAAATGCTCGCAGCAGCAGGCACGGGAACTATCAAGATCTCACGTAGCCAGGCATCCGGTCCCTTTATGTCCGACTTCTCCTCCTGGGGTCCCTCTCCCGACCTTGAGATCAAGCCCGAGATCACCGCGCACGGCGGTATGATCCTCTCCTCCGTACCCGGTCAGGATTACGATAGAATTTCGGGTACCTCGATGGCTTGCCCCAACGTTTCGGGTCTCGTTGCCATCCTTCGCCAGTACGTACGTGAGAACTTCCCCGCAATCTCGGATAACAACGTTGAGATCGCGGCTGTAGTAAACCGCCTTCTCATGTCCACGGGCGATATTGTAAAGAACAAGAACGGTCTGCCCTACGCCGTCAGAAAGCAGGGCGCGGGTCTTGCTAACCTTACCTCGGCGATCGCAACCGACGCCTACATTCTTACATATGACCGCAAAGACGGCAGCATTATGGATAAATCCAAGATCGAGCTTGGAGACGATCCCGCAAAGAACGGCGTATATACTCTTAAATTCTCTGTTTACAACTTCGGTTCTTCTTCTCTTTCCTATGATATATCTGCGTGCGTTATGACAGAGGGTATCAGCGATACCAAGACAAACGACGGTAAGTATACCGTTGACGAGCAGGGCTACCTTCTCGAAAACGGCACGACCGTAGAGATCACAAGCGTATCGAACGGTACGCTGAACGGACAGAACCTCACCGTTGCCGCAGGCGCGACCGCGGACGTGACGGTAACAGTCACAATCTCGGACGCCGATAAGGAATATCTCAATAAATTCGAAAACGGTATGTACGTTGAGGGTTACGTGATCCTCACAGCTACCGCGGGCACCGAGATCAGCCTCTCGGCTCCCTTCCTCGCTTTCTACGGCGACTGGACTGTAGCGCCCCTCTTCGACATCGACTACTTTGAGACCAACGCCGACGAGCTCGACGATTCCATCGACCTCGCCGACAAGACTCTTCCCGATGCATATGCGACCCGCCCCGTCGGTTCGCTCTATCAGGACTACGTCTCCTACCTCGGCTCTTACTACTTCGAGCAGGACCCCGCATCCAAGCTCATCGCGGCTGACCGCAAGTATATCTCGATCTCGAACGTCGAGGGCACAGTCCACTCTCTTGAATACGTCTGGGGCGGACTTCTCAGAAGCGCTGCCCGTCTTGAGATCACCATCACAAACGACGCTACAGGCGAAGTCGTCTTCTCGAAGACCGAAAAGGACATCCGTAAATCCTACGGCGACGGCGGCTCGATCTACCCCGCAAACATCAAGGTCGGCTTCGACGCCATCGACGAGGAGCTTGAAAACAACTCGAAATTCACCTGTCTCATCAAGGGTTATCTCGATTACGGAGACGGCGGCGAGAACACCAACCTCAACAACACCTTCGAGTTCCCCATCTATGTCGACTTCCAGGCTCCCGCAGTCACTGACGTTGAATATTACACCGAATACGACCGCTCGGAAGAAAAGACCCGTCTTTTCGCAAAAGTAGCGATCTACGACAACCATTATTCTATGGGCGCGCAGTTCGGCTACGTCGGAGCAGACGCGAACGGCGAGTTCATTTTCAACGCGTTTGACAAGTACATCACCTCGATCTACTCGGATTACAATTCGACCTCCTACGTCGTATACGAGCTGACCGATTACGTTCAGCGCATCAAGCAAAATGCCTATCACAGAAACACCTTCGCGATCGTAACCTACGACTATGCGCTTAACACCTCAACCTACGAGATCTCACTCCCCGATAAGTACGTTGATCTGTACTTCGAGGAAGAAAGCATCAAGCTCAGTCCCAATGAGACCTACGAGCTCAAGCCGGTCCTCTACCCCGGAAGCGAATGGAGCGAACTCCTTGAATACCACTCCACCAACATGGACGTTGCCCGTGTTGTCGGTAACAAGGTCGTTGCTATCAAGTCCGGTGAGACCCGTATCGTTGCCCGTGACCCCGTGACCAAGAAGACGGCGCACCTGATGCTGACCGTTCTCAGCGAGGGCGATGAGGGATATCAGAAATTCGACAAGCCGGTAACCGACAACTTCGTCCTCACCGGATTCTATACCAAAAAGGCTTACTACCAGCTCGACTCGACCGAGCGCGATATCGGTCAGGCGGGCGACGAGATGAAGTTCGTCGGCGAGAATTACTTCCTCTCGCTCTACCCCTCCGAGTCGGTAATTCTCCGCTACATCTTCGATGCTTACTTCCCCGACGAATATACCGTGCGCTTTGAGTCGAGCAACGACAATATCGTAACGGTTGACGAAAACGGAACCATCACCGCTATGCGCGAGGGCTTTGCCTCGATCTCGGCAAACGTAATGAGGATCGAGAAGATCACGAACGCCGAGGGTAAGCAGGAGACCGTTTACCATTCCACCTACTACTCAAAGTCGATCTCAGTTGAGGTCAAGGAGCCCTGGATCACCTCGGGTCCCTCGCTCTCGCACTACTTCGGACTCGGCGGTGAGGTCACATTCCCCGAGACTCTCGCGGTAACCGAGATCGGTCAGTTCGCTTTCTCGAACTTCGACTACGTTCCCAAGGGTGAGGGCGACGAGATCTCCGAGGAGGTTCCCGAGACCACAAAGATGTGGTACCTCGGTGACAACACGATCACCAAGGTCGTCATCCCCGAGGGTGTTGAGAAGATCGGACGCTTCGCGTTCGCCAACCTCACCGCACTCCGCGAGATCGTTCTTCCCTCGACCCTCACCACCATCGACTACGGCGCCTTCTACGGCTGTTCTTCGCTGATCACAGTAAGCGGAATCCAGAACGTCAAGTTCATCAACGAGGCGGCATTCTTCGGATGCAACCTGTCGGGTGCGCTTGAGCTCGGTGAGACCGTTGCGATCGGTGAATATGCATTTGCAAACAATAAGAACCTCAAGAACCTCACTCTCTCGGAAAAGACCAAGTCTGTGGCGTCCTTCGCATTCTACGGCTGTGAGGCTCTCAAGAAAGTCAACATCAACGCCGAAAAGATCAAGCTCGGTCTGAGCGTCTTTGAGAACTGCAAGGATCTGCGCGAGATCGCGGTCAACTCCGCCGTTATCCCCTCGGGAAGCTTCGCGGGCTGTATCAAGCTCGAGAAGGTAACCATCGGTCGTGACGTTGCCGTTATCGGCGAGCATGCCTTCAAGAACACGGCTGTCAAGACCTTTGAGGTTGCAGAAGGCAACACCACCTTCAAGCCGCAGAGCGGCAAGCCCTACCTCCTTTCCGAGGACGGTAAGACCCTTCTCCTCTGCGCTCCCACGGCAGAGACCGTTGAGGCTCCCGCATCAGTCACCGCAGTCGGCGACGGCGCATTCTCGGGCAACCCGAATCTCACATCGGTCAAGCTCCCCGGAGTCACCAAGCTCGGCAACTACGCCTTTGCAGACTGTGAAGATCTTGTCTCTGTTGAATTCGGCAAGCTGAGCTACATCGGCAACTACGCATTCCAGAACACCTCTCTTACCGAGACCCCAGATCTCTCGAAGGTCACCTGCATCGGCGACGGCGCGTTCAGAAACACTCCCGTAAAGAGCGTTGTGATCGCAAACTCCACCGAGATCGGCAAGAATGCGTTCCGCGGCTGCAAGGTTCTCGAGTCCGTCAAGCTCGGAAATGACGTAAAGGTCGGCGACTATGCATTCGCCCTTGACCTGAACGACAACTGGACCTACGATTACTACAGACTCGCGGATAACTCGCGCGTTTACTTCTACGTTTACACCTCGCCTCTCCACTCGCTCGAGATCGGTGACAATGCAAAGCTCGGCGCGGGCGCATTCTACGGTGCTTCCGAGCTTACCGCCGTAACCCTCGGCAAGAACACCGAGATCGGCGACTACGCATTCTACAATGCTTCCAAACTCTCTTCCATCGACCTCTCGAAGGTGATCTCGATCGGCGAGCTCGCATTCTCGGGCGACCAGACCTACGAATACCTCGACAGCGGCTTTACCGCCATCGCAACCGACGAGGAAGGTCTCTACCGCTACCATTACCACACTCCCGCCCTCAAGAGCATAGACCTTTCCTCCGTGGAAAAGGTCGGCCGTGGTGCCTTCTCCTACATAGCGTCGCTTGAGTCGGTCAAGCTCGGCTCGAAGCTCACCGAGATCGCGGACGCGGTATTCTACATGTCCACCTCGCTCTCCGACATCAGCTTCGCTAAGATCGAAAAGATCGGCGAGAGCGCATTCGGCGAGACCGCGCTCGTAAACATCGACCTCTCCTCCGTGGGTGAGATCGGCGAGAGCGCATTCGCGTTCATTTCCACGCTGAAGTCGGTTAAGTTTGCCGACGGCGTCAAGATAGGCAAGGGTGCTTTCGGTTACACCGAAGCCCTCACCAAGCTTGAAAACACCGCAAATATCGCAAGCGTTGACGATTACGCCTTCGCTTACTCCGCGATCTATGAGATCGACCTCACTAACGCCGAATATATCGGCACCTATGCCTTCATCAAGGAAGAACTTACTCCCTTCACCGTCAAGCTCGGCGAGAAGCTGACCGATATCGGAGATAACCCCTTCGCAATGTGCGATATCGCCCCCTTCTCTATCGTAAGCGTAACCGAGTTCAACGGTACTAACTACGAAGAGACCGTATACGACTTCGATCTTTCCGAGAACGTAACCGTTATCGCGGGCTCGCTCCACCGCCGAGTACCGAACGGCCTTGAGCTCATCACCTACGCCGGCGAGGGCAAGAACGCGGAAGTTGCCGAGGGTACCGTAAGGCTTTCGGCTATGTCCTT
>JAZSMP010000201.1:0-4581 GCA_045535915.1 Eubacteriales bacterium
CGCTTTGACGGTACGAACGCATACGTCTGCACCGCGGTCGTTATTACCTTCACCGATCCCGTTTACTTCTTCGATCTTTCGGATATGAGCAACATCACCTACACCGACACAGGCGTGATCGAGGGTTATTCATCCTCTCTCGTCAACTTCGGCGACGGCTTCCTTCTCGGTATTGGCTACGGCGCGAACCGCGATACGCTCAAGATCGAGGTCTACTACGAAAACGGCGATAAGGTAGAGTCTATCGCTTCCTATGAGAGAGAAGCCGTTTCTTTCTCCGAGGATTATAAGTCTTACTTCATCGACCGAGAGAGAGGACTTGTAGGTCTTATGATCTCCGATTGGAGCGGAAATAAGGGCGAATCCGGCGACAGATATATCCTGCTTGCATTTGACGGATACAAGCTCACCGAAGTAATTGACGAGTTTATGGGCGACTACGGCGACACCTCGGCGGCGCGCGCAACTCTTGCGGATGATTATTTCTATATTATGGAGAACAAATATTTTAAGGTAGTTAAGCTGTATAATTGATAATACGACTATTATTATGACTAAATCGAATGAGCCGGCGTTTTGCCGGCTCATTTTTCGTCAAACACCTTGACATTTTCCCCCAATAATTGTATAATCATAATATATCATTTTGGAGGTATCACAATGTCCGAATTCAAATTCCAGGCGCACAGAGGCGACAGCGTCTCCTACCCCGAAAATACGCTCGTCTCCTACCTTGCCGCAGTCGAACAGGGCTACAAAATAGTCGAAATGGATTGTAAATTCACCAAGGATAACGTCTGCATCATGCTTCACGATGGCACGGTAAACCGTACCTGCCGACGCGATGACGGATCCGCTTTTGAGGAAAAGATCGCATCGACCGCGCTCACTCTCGCCGAGATCAAGGCTCTTGACGCGGGACTTTTCAAGGGCGAGCAGTTCCGCGGAACACGCATCCCGACCCTTGCCGAAACTCTTGAAGCTCTCCGTAACGCCGATGCGGATATCAAGCTCGACAACGTCTTCCAAAGCTTCAATGAAGAGCAGTTTGAGATCTTCTGCGATACCGTAAAGGCTGCCGATATGGAAGAAAAGGTCGGCTTCACCTGCAAGACCCTGCCCTATTTCGATTGGCTGGCAAAGAAATTCCCGAAGGCGCAGATACACTACGACGGTCTTATGACTCGTGAAGCGCTCGAGCATACCCGCGCGGCTGCCGAGGGAAGAGTAACGTATTGGATACCGTACGAGAATAAGACTACTGCTTGGTTCAAGGGAAAGTTCGCGGATCCCGAATTCTGCGCAGAGGTCCGCAAGTACGGAAATATCGGTATCTGGACTATCGGAACGATGGAGGAGCTTGCCGAATCCGTCAAGGTCTTCGGAGCCGTCGCCGCTGAAACCAACGGTCAGCTCAAACCCTATATGCTTGCTGATATTTAAACCTTGACAATTTCGCTTTATTGTGATATAATTAATTATTATTTATGAAACGAGGTGCAGAACAATGCCCATCACGATCCCCGAGGGATATTCCTCGCATCTGACAGCAAGACAAACGCAGATAGCGATAAAGAAGATCAAAGACTTTTTTCAGTCCAATCTTGCAAATCAATTGAATCTGCGCCGAGTTTCCGCGCCCCTTTTCGTTGATGCCGCATCGGGTCTCAACGACAATTTAAGCGGACGCGAGCGTCCCGTATCCTTTGATATGGGATATTCAGAGGGTGAGTTTGAGATCGTTCAGTCGCTTGCAAAGTGGAAGAGAGTCGCGCTTGACCGCTACGGCTTCGCGCCCGGAGAGGGACTCTATACCGATATGAACGCCATCCGCCGCGACGAGGAGACCGATAATATCCATTCGGTCTTCGTCGATCAGTGGGACTGGGAGCGAATTCTTCGTCCGAATGAACGCACCGAAGAATTTCTGCGCCGTACCGTGCGCTATATCTACGACGCTCTCCGTCAGACCGAAAACTACATAGCTGACGACTATAACTTCATCGGTCATCTGCTTCCCGAGGAGATAACCTTCATCACCTCCGCGGAGCTTGAGGCGAAATATCCCGATCTCACACCCAAGGAGCGCGAATACCGCGCGGCAAAGGAATACGGCGCCATCTTCCTTGAGCAGATCGGCGGCGCGCTCCCGATCTCGGGCAAGCCTCACGACGGCCGCGCGCCTGACTACGACGACTGGTCACTAAACGGTGATATCATCGTTTACTATCCCGTCCTCGATATAGCTCTCGAGCTTTCGAGCATGGGCATCAGAGTTGACGCCGAGTCACTTCGCCGTCAGCTTGATATTTCGGGCTTTACCGATCGCGCAAAGCTCCCTTACCACCGCGATCTGCTTGAAGGCAAGCTTCCGCTGACCATCGGCGGCGGTATCGGTCAGTCGAGAATGTGTATGTTCTTCCTCCGCAAAGCTCACATCGGCGAGGTCCAGGCTTCCTGCTGGCCCGCAGAGGACGTGGAGAAGTGCAAAAAGAACGGTATAGAACTTCTGTAAACGAGGAAATGAAAATGGACAGAAAGCTTGGTATAAATATAGACTGCATTGGTGGCGGATTTGATGAGCTCCGCACGCTCGAGATCGCGCACAGTACCGGATTTGAGGTCTTCACGGGCAGCAAAAGACCGATCGGGGAAATGGCGAAGATCAAGGAAAAGGCTGTTGAATACGGAATGGATTTTCCCTTTCTGCATTCTCCCTTCAGCGGGATCAACAATATGTGGCTCGAGGGTGACGAATACCTTACGGTATATGGCGGCATCACCGAGTCTGTGGACGTCGCTGCGGCTTGTGAGGTTGCGGCTGTCATCACTCACGTTTCAAGCGGTTGGCAGGCACCTCCCGTAAACGATCTCGGACTGTCGCGCTTTGATGCGCTCGTCGAATATGCCGCAAAGAAGGGCGTGACGCTGGCTTTTGAAAATCTTCGTATGGTTGGAAACCTTGCTTATCTTGCCGATCGCTACGAGCATAACGACAACGTCCGCTTCTGCTACGACTGCGGACACGAGCATTGCTATACGAAGACCGTTCCGTGGATCGATATATTTACCGATAAGATCGTTGCGACCCATATTCACGACAATATGAGCCGTCCTTTCGGGGATAAAACCACAGACCCCGATTCGCATTGGCTGCCATTTGACGGAACCTTCGATTATCACGAAATGATGCGCAAGCTCGATAAATACGGCTATGCGGGTCCGCTCGTGCTCGAGGTCTACCGGAATGTGAGAGCGGATTATAAAGAACTCACTCCCGAGGAATTTATAGCAACTTCTTTTGACAGAATAAAGCGTATCTCAAAGCTTAGCCTGTAAAAATATGAGGACTGTTTTTTTGAAGCGTTTGCTTACAATAAAACAGTCCTTTTTTATCGGTCATTTTTTAAAAAGAGAACACGTCTGTTATCACGGCGCGACGGATATTCCTTTTTTCACAACCACGTGGGTGTAAAATTCAATGTCGGCGGCGAGGTCGCGCTTGCCTTCATCATTGAAGAAAGATATTTTGTCCGCCATAGCGAACAGACGGTTTGTATGCCACATCTCATTGCCAAAGTCCAAAGCCAAGCGTACGCTGATCTTTTCATAGTGCCGAACGATCCGAAGGTCCATGCGGTAAAGCTCGGATATGCGAATAGCTTCTCTTATAAATTCCTCACTTCTCGCATCGCGTTCGGGGATTATTGTGTATTGAGTATTGGCGCGGATGCCAAAATATAAGTCACCTGATGGGTGCTCCGAAGCTTTCTCTTCGACGTGACAGGACCGGCTGATACGGTCGGAGGGCGGATATTTCTTTTCATAGACGAGCTTTTCCTTCATAACTTTTCTCCCCGAAAACAAAAAGTGCGACGACCGAAGCCGCCGCACAAAAACGCAGACTTCGATAGTCGCCAAACTAATCCCAATAACTGTACTTGCCATACAATCCTACAGGTTGAAATCTGCATTTTATCAAATTCAATTGTAGGATTGTATGACTAAAAAAAGTATAGTTATACCTATACGCGTAGAAAAAAGAACAGTACAGTAAAGAAAGTTATTTAATTAGTTTGGCACTTGTATTATACTTCATTTTTGAGGAAAAGTCAAGGGGAAAGCGAAATAAAAACGCAAAAGTGTTAAATCAGTTCTTTCGTTAGATTTTCGATAGCGTAAAGAGGGAGATTTATGAGCCAGGGTTCCTTTTTATAATCCTGCATTGAAGTTCTGATGGCAATATCGGGGCGGAATTTTTCAGAGTAGGTTCGAAGGCTCTTGGCGCGAAGATTTACTTCGGCTTTTACCTCCACGGGAACGATAGTATCGCCCGTGTCTATGAGAAAATCAACCTCGCAGCTGCCGCCATCATTAGTATAATAATAAATGTTCAGATCGGGATTTGTAATCAACTGCTGCAGAACGTACTGCTCGGTGAGTGCGCCCTTAAATTCGACAAACAAATCGTTTCCGTCAAGCAATATTTTCTTATTCAATCCAACCATACAACCAAGTAAGCCGACATCCAATACGTACATCTTGAATGCTTTCATATCTTCATAAGCCTTCAAGGGTAAA
>JAZSMP010000311.1:0-5661 GCA_045535915.1 Eubacteriales bacterium
TTACGCAGACATACGTCTCGGCTACTGTGATTTCACCTCGCCCTCAAAAGCCCATTCGCAAACCCTATCCCGCCGTACTCTCAACACCGACGGCTCTCTGTGGGGAATCGGAAGATGCTACTTCTCTTTCTCATCGGTTTATCATAGTATACTGCAAAAAATGATTGATGTCAAGACTTTTTTGAAAAAATGTTCAAAAATTATACAAAATTACTCCTCAATCATTAATTTGCCCCAAAAATCATATTAATTATCCCAATTACTTGTTTTTCGGAAATAAATATGATATAATAAAGGAAAGCAATATGGAGGTTTTAAATATGAAAAAATGCAACGTCTGCCAATGTATAGTTGACACATACGAAGAATGTCCCATCTGCGGCAATACTCTGACCTACGAACCGCCCGTTATGGAAGACCGTGAGCACTTCGTTTTCAATAAATATTTCGCTCTCTATCTGCTGAAAAACATGTGGTTCGCTATCTTCTGCACTATAGTCGCCGCAGTAATGCTTATACTTGCCAAGGACTTCACAGTCGGACATCTGATCGTCGGGATCTTTCTCCTGATCGCAACCTATCTTTTCTCAATCTTTCAGAGAACGTACGAATCGTTGGTGATCCAATGGTGCCATTCCGAGGATTATTCAAAACGCAAAGCGGCAGCAGCAAAATACGCTGTCGGCTCGGCGGCACTCATCTATGTCCTTCTGGCGATCTTATAAAAACGACTATATTATCATTTAAGGAGATATTCCAATGAGCGAAATGCTTAAAACAAAGGTACACAACGTAGATATCTGCGTTATCGGCGGCGGTATTGGGGGTATGTTCACCGCAATTTCTGCAGCAAGACAGGGTGCAAAGGTTGCCCTTATGCAGGACAGACCCGTCCTCGGCGGTAACTGCTCAAGCGAGATCAGAATGTGGATCTCGGGCGCAGGCACAAGAGTCCGCGATCTTCAGGAGACCGGAATCATGGAGGAGCTGCTCCTTGAAAACATGCACCGCAACCCCAAGAGGAACTTCACGATCTGGGACTCCATCCTCTATGAGCTCGTGCGCTTTGAGGACAATATCGACCTTATGCTCAACTGCACCTGCTGTGACGCAAAGATGAACGGTGACAAGATCGAATATATCAAGGGCTTCCAGCTCACCACGTATACCTGGCACGAGGTCCACGCAAAGATTTTCGTTGACAGCTCGGGCGACTCGATCCTTGCTCCCCTCACGGGTGCGGAATACCGCGTAGGCCGCGAGGCAAAGAGCGAATTTGGCGAGGAATTCGGACTTGACGTCGCCGACAATCATACCATGGGTATGAGCCTTATGATCCAGTGCCGCGAGACCGATCATCCCGTCAGCTATACTCCCCCCGCTTGGGCATACGACTTCCCCGATGACGACGCGATGAACAACAAGCCGCACAAGATCTACGAGATGAACACCAACTTCTACTGGATTGAGCTCGGCGGTATGCAGAACTCGATCGACGACACCGAAGAGGTCCGCGACGAGCTTCTTAAAATTGCTTTCGGTGTTTGGGATCACATCAAGAACCACGGCGACCACGGCGCGGAAAACTGGGATCTCGAATGGATCGGCTTCCTTCCCGGCAAGCGCGAGAGCCGCCGTTACGTCGGCGACTACGTAATCACCCAGCACGACGTTGAAAACTGCCCTCGCTTCGAGGATACCGTTGCATACGGCGGCTGGCAGATCGACAACCATCTCCCCGGCGGCTTCCATATGAACGCAAAGGGTGGAAACCACCTTCAGAAACGCCGTCTTTCCGAGCCCTACTCTATCCCGCTCCGTGCTCTCTACTCGAAGAATATTGAAAACCTCATGTTCGCGGGCAGAAACATCAGCGCGACACACATCGGTTTCAGCACCACCCGCGTAATGGGCACGATCGGCGTTATCGGACAGGCAGTAGGTACTGCGGCGGCTGTTGCAGTAAAGAATGATCTTATGCCCCGAGAGGTCTGCGCGCAGAAGATCAAGGAAATTCAGAAGATCCTTATGGACGACGACTGCTTCCTTCCCGGATTCCGCCGCGAGCCCTCCGAACTTACAAAGAAAGCGACCCTCACCGCTGATTACGGAGATTGCTCTGCACTCCTCAATGGCATCGACCGCCGTATCTGGGGCAATGACAACGGCTACTACGGCAAGACGAACAAGGCTATCACATACACATTCGACGAGCCCACACACGTCTCGGGCGTTCGTCTCGTATTCGACAGCGACCTTGACCGCGAATACATCGACGGTAACCCCGACGGTCTGCACACCTCGATGATACTCTTTATGGCGGCAAGCCATAATAACACCACCTTCGGCTTCCCGAAATGCCTCATCAAACACTATAAGATCGAGGCACAGAACGAAAACGGCGAGTGGAGCACCGTCATCGAGGTAACCGACAACCATCAGCGTTTCATCAAGCACGATCTTGACATCACAGCAAAGGCGATCCGCCTCGTTCCCCTCTCGACCTACCATAGCGAATCCAAGGTTGAGGACTACGGCAGCTCGACGGCGCATATCTTCAACTTCGAACTCTATTAATACTAAAAAGCCGAAGGCGATGGCCTTCGGCTTTTGGCTTACTTTTTGATAGCGTCAAGATACGTCTTCTCGGCAATGTACTTGTCAACAAGCTTCTGAATGCCCTTCATATCGCCTTCGGATTTGAATATATCGGGAAAATTAGTGGACTTGGCGTCCGTATAATAATCTGCAACGTAATCCTTGAAGTTGAATTTTGCATTCAGTCTTGGATTGTTGCAAAATTCGTAGCTCTGCCCGACCGCGCTTTCGCCCGTGACGGCGCAGTACGCCATAAGGGTGGTGATATACCCCGCAAGCATATTCGGATGATAACCGTCCTTGACGATAAAGGAATTTTTACCGTATGTCTGCGAAGCGCCGGGGACAGTATAGATACCGTGCATGATGCGGTAGACCAGTCCGCCCCAGTCAGCCATTATGACGCCCTTCTCTGCGAGTGTGGAATAATAATTGTAAATTGCGGGCAGATCGGTTCCGAACGAGGAATATCCGTGACATCCGAGGTTGCCGAGGCACACGATCTTAACGTCGGGGTTCGCTTCCTTGAAGAATTTGATTATGTTATCAAAATCCGCCGCGAGAGTCTGCGCCTGACGTTCTCCGCCGCCGGGGGAGACGAAAACGTAATCGTAATAGCGGTTCTTGAGCTGATTTTCGTGACGTGTACCCCTGCAAGCACTCGAAGAATGAGCGCAAGGAGCGCCAAAGAAATCGGCAAGTCCGTGACCGCCGAAGGTCCAGTTCGTGACGTTGACTTCCTGCCCGTTTTCCTTGCAAAGCTGATAAAAGAATCCCTTATCGTTCTCGCGCTCCGCCTGTGTCATAACCGACGAAGACTTGTTGATTACGGTTCTGCCGTAGTAAACGTAGGAATTACCTATGAAAATGACTCTCTTGCCGTCAAGTGATACGGTCTCTTTCTTATCTTCCATTGCGGCGGTCTCCTCTATAGTGGTTTCGGGTTCGGCAGCAATGCTTTCTTTTTCCGCAGTTCCGTCGGGTGCTTCTTCACCGATGCACGCTATCAAGCAAAGAAGGCTTGACAGGCATAACAAAACAGCAGTAAGAAATTTTGAATAATGCTTCATATGCCGATCTCCTTATAGAATTCTTTTATACATTATAACACAAATCACACTTGAATGCAAGAAAAAAGACCTCTCTTTTTTACAGAAAGGTCTTATAGTTTATGCAAAAAGCAATATTCCGAACACAGCCGAAACGATGATTAGCAATATCGGAGAAAATTCCTTTTTGACAAGCTTTTTGTATATGATCGGCACGGCTATAATAATCGCGAGTATAACAAACGTGCGCCAATCGAAAAACACGGGCGAAGAAATATTCTCAAATCCGAGGAATACCATCAGCGCCATCGTTGCCGCTGTTGCAAGGATAAGTCCACCGAGTGCGGGGCGCATGCCCGTGATAAAGGCATTGACCGCCGGATATTTCATCAAGTTCTTGATCAACGCCGCGACGATCAGTATTATAATAAAGGAAGGAAGCACAACGCCGACCGTCGCCAGAAGTGCACCGAGAAAACCACCCTGCTCATAGCCTATGAAGGTCGCCATATTGACCGCGATCGGGCCCGGTATAACGGTTTCAACTCCCGCGAAGTTGAGAAGCTCCTCCTCGGTCATCCAGCCGTAGGCAAGAACAGAGTCGCCGATCAGCGAAAGCATCGCGTAACCGCCTCCGAAAGCGAAGGCGCCGACCTTCAAAAAAGTCAGAAACAACTTCAGATAGATCATTTCTTCGCCTCCTTACGTTTTTTGTTGATAAGAAAGGCAAAAAATCCAACAACTCCTGCGGTAAATATAAATACAATGGAAGAAATACGGAAATCAAAAACCGTGCAGGCGATCATACCGCCGAAAGTAACGGTAAAAACAATGATATTCCGCGCCGTTTTCTTCATCTTTTTGAGCATTTTCAGAGCCGCGGATGCGATAAGGTAAACCACGCAGATCTGTACGCCGCGAAAAGCCGCCATAACGATCGAGATCTCCATAAATCTCTCGTAGAAAAGCGACACAACGTACATTATTATAAACGACGGTGCGCAGACACCAACCGTTGCCACGGTTGCGCCGAAAATGCCCTTCAACTTATATCCGATATAAGTAGCGACATTTATGGCGATCGGTCCGGGAGTACTCTCGGCGATAGCAACAACGTTCATAAATTCATCGTGGTCGATCCACCCGCGCTTGGTCACAAATTCATTTTCAAGCAGAGCGATTATGGCGTACCCTCCGCCAAATGCAAAAGTGCCGATCTTGAGCATTGAGATAAATAACTGTAAAAGAATCATTTTATAACTTCCCAATTGCTGACATGATCGCGGAAATATCATCCGCAGTAGTTTCGGATAAATTTCCAAAAGGAAATTCGATTCCAAGATTCTCATACTTCGGCGCGCAGAGCTTGCGGAATTTGAGGAGTTCTACCTTTTTGACGCAGGAATGCGAATCCGCAACGTCATAAAGATATTTTACGCTTTCCGCGGAATCGTTGATGCCTTTGACGATGACCTGACGAAGCCAGGTGTCTATGCTTCTCTTCTGCAATTCAGAAAGGAAGAGATCAACCGATTCCTTTTTGCATCGTGTATATTTTTCATAATCATCGGCATTGCACATTTTGTAATCGAGCAGGCAAAGGTCGGTCACTTCAAGCAATTTTTCGACCTTTTCGTTCCAAATACAGCCCGAAGTATCGAGCGCGGTATGTATGCCGTCATTTTTACAGAGCGCAAAAAGCTCGCGGACAAAATCGGCTTGCGCGGTCGGTTCACCGCCCGAGACGGTTATTCCTCCATCCTTGCCGAAATATTCGCGGTAACGCTTGACCTTTTCGAAGATCTCCTCTGCCGTGACCTCATATCCGCCCGCAAAATCCCAGGTATCGGGATTGTGGCAGTAGCCGCATCTGAGCGGACAGCCCTGCATAAAAAGTACAAAACGCACGCCGGGACCGTCAACGGTCCCGAGCGTTTGTATTGAATTTATCCTGCCCGTCATATCAGAGACTCTCGTGGAAGGTACGGCTGATAACTTCCCTCTGCTGCTCCTT
>JAZSMP010000074.1:0-6655 GCA_045535915.1 Eubacteriales bacterium
TGAGGCTGAGGTTGGGGCTGAGGCTGAGGTTGGGGCTGAGGCTGAGGTTGGGAAACGGGAGATTCGGTCGGAGCCGCCCCTCTCGGAGTTCCGCAAGATGTGCAGAAAGCCGCGCCATCAGCAAGTACGCTTCCGCACTTCATACATACGTCCTCTTTGACAGTTTCTTTTACGGGCTCTTCTTCAGGTTGCCGGACAACGACCACTTCCTCGGGTACTTTTGATCCGCAGTTGGTGCAGAACGCCGCACCGGGTGCTATATCCGCACCGCATTGATCACATTTCTTTGGCATAATAACACCTCCGTATCATTCATTCGGTAACATATCCGCAGTTATTCCTGCATCCGCCAAACTCTTGACCGAGGTATCGTATTTAACGACCTCGATAAGGGTAAACGCGTTCTGTGCAAAGAGCAATCCCGTATCGCGGCTCAGCCAGTATTCGGCCGTGCTCTGAGTGGAGGTTATTTTGATACACTGCGAGCCGGCTATCGTCTTTGTCGTTGACTGATCTTCCACCATATAGTTCGTCTTTGTATAAAAGAGATAGTTCATAGAACTCTTCAAAGCCTTATCTACGCCGTATCTGTCAAGTACGTTATCCGCCTTTATCCACATGATCGAGTCGCCTAAGCTCATACCGTTATATCTCGTCCAGGTCTTTGCGGATGCATCGTACTTGAAATAGGTCTTCGACATTGCGCCGGAATCAAAATAGTAATCCTCGCCGATCTTGGTTACCTTATAGGTGATTTTGCTGTCGGGATTTGATGAATATGCGTACGTATATTCAATATAGGCGTTTGTCGGAAGCGTAAAGCCCGGTCCCTCGTATTTTTCATAATCAACGTAAAAGGTTCCGTAATTCTCGCCAAACGAAAGCGAGACTTCTACCTGATCGTAGTTATCGAAGATCATCGAGTACTTAGCTCTTTCTGATGTCTTGGTAGTTTCCTCAAAGCCTGCGGCGCGCATTGCGGCGCACCAAGTCTCAACCGCTTCGGTATCAAGGTTATTTCTGATGTAAATGTAGTTGTTCTCGACGTCAAAGACACGGCGGGGGGCTTCCGCTATTGCGGGAAGCAGCGCAGCAAACTCAGCGCCGTATTGTGTCTTTATGTGCTCTGCAGGCCATTCAAGACCCGTGAGCTCTTCCTTTTCAACCGTGATCGTAAGCCGTCCGCCGTAGCTGTCGTATTCCGCGGAAACGTTTGCATAGAGCCCGTTTCCGAGATCCTTTACATAGATGTATTCATCTGTATAGTCGCCCGCGGTCTTCGCATAGCCTGCGCTCTCGATCGATGCAAGCCAAGGATCAAGCTCCTCTTCCTCGGTCCAGGTCATATATACCGCGATGTGATCGAGATATTCCGAATATTCTCCCGGCTGCTCGTTTTTATATTCCGAGACTTCAAGCTCTTTGTAGTTGCCGCTGTAAGCGGGAAGAGCGATCGCCTTGCCGAAGAAGGCGTCTATCTGATCGCTCGGCCAAGCGGGAAGAAGGCTTCTGTCTGTGAAATGGTAAGCAAATTCAACGTACTGCATACCGTCAAGGTCATAAAGCTCAAGCTCGAAATATCTGCTCTCATCACTGTTGTCGATCCATTGGAGCACCGCATCGGGTCCCCAGCTTTCTGCCTCGCCCTCGACCATCGTATAACCCGACAGTTGGGAGCTAAGAGCATCTGCAAGCGCCAGAAAGTTTTCTTCATTGAGATTTGCACTTCCGTTGAGGAGCATTCCGCCGTACTGAGCCTTTGCGCCGTCATTTGAAAGCGAGGGAAGTCCCACCGAGGTAACGAACGAAGGAAATTCGAGCTTTACGCCGGAATATTTTTCGATCTCCTTTATAAATTCGGTAGGACCCGACGTCATTCCCTCTATCAGCTCGTTATCGGTCATTGAAAAGGCGATCGTAAGCAGGTCGCCCTCCATTGCAATAACGGCGCCGTAAAGAACCTTATCCGTCGTGCGAGAGTAGGTAAGTGTATCCTCATTGGCTTCCCAGGAGGAAAAAGCCGAAGCGATATCCGCAAAGAATTCCTCCGCATTCACCTTGGGCTCGGTCATCGTAACCATATACATCGACATGCTCGAGCCGCCAATGGTTGCGCCCGCGTAGTCCTCGGCTTCGGGAAGCGTGATCTTTACGCCGAAAACGTCTTTGATATTTTTCTCTATAGTTTCCTTGTTGTCTGAATCCTCGATGTTTTCAAAACCTTTCTGTGCCTCACCGAAGTCCTCGGAATCTTTACCGCCTCCGAGATCACAAGAGACCATCGAAAACAACATAAACGCCACTATTAAAAACGTCAATATTTTTCTCATTGTATTTTCCTCCAATTCAAAACGCTGTTACTTACCCTGCCACTCTTCCTCTGCACCTTCATTTTCGGAGGTCACGATATCAGCGCCAGAGGGAATATCGATCTTATAGGGAGTTTCAAATGTCTTGCAGGTAAATTCTGTACTTCCCGAGCCCTCGGCACCTGCAGAAGCGCCGAGCTTCCAGGAAAGGCACATACCGGTTTCAATATCTATGCAGAAGGTATATTCCATACCGTATCCGAAAAGTCCGATAGAGTAGGAGAATTGATCGCATTCTCTGCCCGCCACCTTTTCGCTCGTCTTCTTCATAGGTGTGCCCTCGAACATTTTATAATTCCCGAGGTAGCCGAAAAGCGCGATCGTGTAGTAGGAACAGCTTTCTTCCATCTGCTCTCGGGTGATGCCTGCTTCTTCATAGACGGTCTCTGTCATCAGCCACTTACCATCCTCCTGTTTGGTGTATGTAACTGCTTTGGTATCGTCCGAGAAATCAACGATAAGCTCATCGCCGTCGCCGCAATAATAAAAAGCGGTGGGGGTTTCGGCATAGATGATCTTTTCGGCGGTGGGAGTTTCGCCTGTTTCGATATTTACGATGCTCATTTCTATGTAAATACCGTCCTCTTCCCTCATCTTCTTGAGGTTTTCTTCCATTTTCTCATAGTCGTAATCCATTGTTACACCCTCGTTGCCGCCCGTGAGTATCGATTCGAGATCGCAGGACGTAAGCGAGAGCAGCATAATAGCCGCGAGTAAAAGCGCAAACAGTCTTTTCATAGTTTTTTACCTCCTTTCTTATTTGAGTTTTGCTCCGCAGGAGATACAGAATGCCGCTGTGGGTGCATTTTTGGTGCCGCACTGACCGCAGAAGACGGGACTCTCTGCATTTGCCGTCGGAGCGGGAGGCGGCGAGGTGGTTACAGTCTGAGGCTGAACGTATTCGAAATCAGGAGCAGCAGCTGCCGCAGCTCCCGCATAAGCCATCTCGGGGTTTTCTTCCTTTCCCTTATTGAAGAGTTCCTTGAATTTGCCCGAAAGTCCGCAAAGCTTTTCATAAAGATCAAAAGTGATCTCGGTCGTCTGTGCCGCTTCCATATAACCCGCCATAGTCTGGCAGAGTATAAAGCTGTCAAGGAACGCAAATTTGACCACCCATGTAAGCAGGCATGAGATAAGGAATGCAAGCAGTCCGCTCCAATCAAATACTCTGAAAAGCAGACCGATCGGGATAAAGATAACAATTACGGTCAGAATGACGGCAAGGATAACCTTGAGCATCGTCTTTGCCGCGTTTCCAAGCAGTTTTTTGATATTCTGTGCATAAACTACAACACCGTCACATGCGCTTTCAAATGCACCCTGTTCTTTCTTGTAGAATGTATAGCCAAGACAGCATTCGTCCACGTATCCCAAAGAGAGCTCGACAAAGAATTTTGCAAGGTCCGCAACCTTATCCATACCGGGTATAAAATCCAGGAAATCCGCAACCTTGCCAATACCTCGCTGGATCTGCTTTACAGCACCGCTGACCAGCTTATCTACCGCAAAAAATACGTTTGAGGTGACAAATCGCTCCTTGACTTTGCCTATGCCGTATTTTACCTGATTTGCGGGAACCTCACCCGTGACAGCCGCTTCGGCAATGACGGAAATATGCCCTGCCTTGACCATATATCCGAGATAGTGCATCACTGCAAAACGAACAACTCCGACAGCTCCGCACCAGATAAGAAATCCTACAACAATACCTCCGTCACCGAAAAGATAGCCGATTCCAAGACAAAGTGCAAGAATAATGCCGAGGATCAGCACCATAGCTCCGCCGAGCAAGAGCTTTGCCCAACAAAAAGGCAGTGTTTTAGTGAATAATTTTCCTGCTTTCATAAAAAGTAACCTCCGTTATTATCTGAATAAACTTTTAAAATTAAATGCTTGAGTAGGCTCGGTTTTTACATAATCGAAACCGCCCACAGGCTCGCCGACCGAAAAATAGATAGTTGGGGACTCCGCGCCTCCCTCGAAGCAATGCTCCGTGTCTGCACGGTAGCAAACATCTCCTATTTTTTTAAAAAGTATTTCCTCCGAAGGATATTGCCCGGCAGGGCGGAATCCTTCAGCTCGCAAAAGTGCTCGGTAATCTTCCACTGCTTTCTGCGCCAAATAGTTATTCGGGAAATTAACGCAAAACCACAGATAACCGTCGTCCTGCTCAATGCAAGGGTCGCTTCCGCCGAGATTCCATTTAGGATAAGCGGGAAGCTTTGCATCCCACTCTGCCATAACGCCTGCAAATTGTGCAGCAGCTCTTTGTTCCTCGGCTATCGCAGAGGGAAGTTTAGTGCCGCACGCACTGCAAAATTTCATTCCGAGATCATTCTGCTTACCGCAACTTGTGCAGACAGCGCTTTCGGCAAGTGTCTGATCGGGCAACCTTGTACCACAACGGGGACAGAATTTGTTGTCCGCAGTTGCCGCCGTTTCGCAGGATGGGCATATCTTCATATTTTTGCTCACCTCTGTCACATATCCTTGCACCGAGCGCTCCAGATTTGCCATTGCACCCTCGAATCCGCCGGGGGTGCTTTGAACTGTTTGATTATTTGATGCCGAATCAAGCCTTGCAGCTGTCTTATTTGCAAGCTCGGTCGCCTTGGGTTCGACCGCTGTGCGCACTGCCTTACCGACAGCCTGACTCACGCCGCGGCTGATTCCGCGCTTTATTGCTCTTTCAAGAAAACTCAACTCTTTTCCTCCTTTTCGTTTTTGAGCTTAAGGCACTCGATGCATATTCCCTGCTCGTCTGCGAAGCAATCATCGCAGACCCGTCTGCCGCAGACGGGACAGAGGTTAAAAAAGATGAGAACCTCTTTGTTTGCTCTTTCGTATGCGTCCCCATGATCGCTTAGCCACAAAAGCTCCCGCGCTCGCCGTTCGGAGGCACTTATAAAAAGCTTGGGTTTAAACGGCGGCTTGAAGCTGTAGCTGACTGCCTTGACAGGCTTTGCGCATAGATCGCAAAAAAACGTGAATTTGAATGATTCGAGATCCGAATCATCCTGATATTTTTTTGTTACAGGTTCTAACATTGCTGCCTCCTTTCACGGGATATATAAACACGGCCTGACGCTATCCTTTAACGGATGACCGCTTTTATGACTTAATTATACCAAAAAAACGCAAAAAAAGTACCTACCGCAGGGGGGTAAAGCGGTAGGTACTGTGTATTTTTTGAATAATTTATTGCTTTTTTATGACTTTCGAAGCTTGCTATCGATTTTAATGAAAAGCTCGTCCTTGTTTGCAACGCCAAGCTTACCGTAGATCCTTCCCGCGTTGTCCTTGACTGTGGAGATGCTTATTCCAAGGTAATAACCGATCTCGCTCTGTTTTTTACCCTTGAGCAACTCGCAGAAAACTTCGAGCTCGCGGTTGGTCAACAGATGAGTTTCAGCGGTAGCGGCAACGATCTTTTCGATCTCCTCGTCGGTGTATCTCGTCTTGACGATCTTCTGCTCTGCTGCAGCTTCGGAGTTTGCCGCCATTTGTGCGGCTTGCGCTTCAGCTTCGGCTTTTTTCTTTTTGTTATAGATAAAGAACCAAACCGCACCGCCCGACATCAAAAGAAGGACGGCGGAGATCACGATCACGAAAGCGGTGGGAAACTCGGATGGAAGCGTAACTGCTATCGGTTCGTAAAAAGCATAGTAGGTTACGTTCTCGTCGGTCATAAAGCTCGCGCCGTCGGTGAGCTGTTCACCTTCACCATTTGCAAGCGTGAACCATCCGACAAAGGTATACCCCGCACGTTCAATAACCTCAGGGAGAGAAAGTGCTTCGCCAAAGGTCTGCTCTGCTTCGGTCTTATTATAGCCAAAGTCGAAGGTTATCTTATAGGTATTTGGGGTATATACTGCATAAATGTCCACATTTTCGGTTTCATTGCCAACCACTAAAGGACTGCCCGGATCATAGTTCGTTTCTTCACCAAGTGTCCAAGAGGTCAGCGTGTATCCCGATTTTAACAGATCGGGCAGTGTAGGTATCACGCCGGAAGGGATGGTTACCGTAAGCTTGCACTCGCCGTCCGCCAAGAATCGGAACGTTACGTCGTAATTGTTCGCGCCTACTGTAAATATGCCGTAATAATTTCTATCGCCCAACTTCTCCTTGATAAAATCGGTAGGAACCGTGGAAGCACGTACGAGACGTCCCTCCTCGTTGTACCATTCTGACGGGGCTGTACTGCCAAAATAGTTGTATCCGTTCTCCTCGGTGGGTTGCTCCGTTTTGGGCAGGTGCGTTTCGTATATACAGTCAACAACCAG
>JAZSMP010000197.1:0-4962 GCA_045535915.1 Eubacteriales bacterium
GCAACGTATTTGAAATAATGCGCGTTAGGAGAAAAGCCCCGAGATTTCAATTCCCTCACCTCCCCTCGTGGTTTCATAGCGGAAGATCTCCTCAAGGGTCATCGGGTAGTCCTCGAAAAGGAGGACGGGAGCGACGCGCGAAAGCTCTCCGCGGATCTCTTCGGGCTCTCTGCCCGAGACAAAGGATATGATCTTTCCGTCGCATTTCAGGTCTCCGAGTCCGAGGCTTTGAAGCAGGTCTTCGGTAATTTCATTGCCGAAGCCCACGCGGAAACGGCGGTATTTTGCGCGCGCGTCGTCGATGTCACAGCTGAAGACGATATTCTGACGGTTGAGAAGACCGACGGTGTCGCAGACGCCCTCAAGCTCGTGGAGATTGTGCGACGCCATAATAACCGAAGCGTTCGTTTCTGCCATATACTCGACCATCAGCTCGCGGACGGTCTGTCTGACGCCGGGGTCAAGTCCGTCGAAGGATTCGTCGAGCAGGAGATAGCGCGCCTTTGAAGCAAGCGCAAAGGAGATCGACGCCTGACGCTTCATTCCTTTGGAGAAGGAATTGAGGCGTTTGTTTTTGTCAAATCCGAAGATGCGGCAGAGCTTGCCGAAAACTTCCTTTGAAAAGTTCGGATAGAATCCGCCGTAGTAACGCGCCATTGCTTCGGGCGTTGACTGCGGAAGATAGAAGGGCTCGTCAAAAACGCAGAAGCATTCGCGCTTGAAGTATTCGTTGGCGACGGTTTTGACACGCTTGTCGCCTACGTCGGCAAGAATTTCGCCCGTGTCGGGGCGGTAGAGACCGCCGATGAGGTTCAGAAGCGTGGTTTTGCCCGCGCCGTTATAGCCGACAAGACCGTATATCGAGCCGTCCGCAACTTCGATATTGATGTCGCGGAGCACGTTTGTGCCCGAAAAACTCTTGCCGACGCTGTTAACAAGAATCATCAGTTTTCCTCCTTTTTGTAAATTTCTGAAAGTATCTGCAAAGCCGCTTCTTCCGAAAGTCCCGCGTCGCGAACACGGGCAAGCGTCAGCCGCAACTCATCCTCTGCCTTCGCGAGTATGTTTTTGTTCTCGACTGCGCATGCCGTGACAAAAAATCCCGCGCCCTGACGGCTTTCGATCACGCCGTCGGCTTCAAGCAGAGCAAATACCTTCTTGATCGTGTTGAAATTCAAAGACAGCTCACTCGCAAGCGCGCGCAGAGAAGGGAGCTTATCGCCCGGGGAGAGGACCCCCGAATTGATAAGCGCAATTATCTGCGTCTTTACCTGCTCGTAGATCGGTATTCTTGAAGAGTGGTCGATTACGATCATCATAATGCTTTACCGCCTTTGAAAAAAATAACTGTGCTACACGTAGTAGCACAGTTATTATAGCACAGTATTTGGAGGTTGTCAAGGGGGATTTGAAAAAATATATTTCAATATGCACAAAAATAGGAAATCCATATTCGCACTCGGGGTGCAGGGACGAAGTCCCATAAGTGGGAACTTAGAAAAGTCAAAATCTCTCCCTCCACCGCCATCGCCCGAACCCCAAAAACGCGATAGCGCGTTTCCGGGAACCCGGCGGCGGTCCTAAGCTGCGTCAGCAGGTATTCCCTCACTCAGAGGGAGGCGAGGTTAATAGTGCGAACAACGTGCTACTGACTTACATTCTTGCATTTTTATCAATATTGCCAATGTTCGCACTCGGGGCGCAGGGGCGCAGCCACATAGGTGGGAACTTAGAAAAGTCAAAATCTCTCCCTCCACCGCCATCGCCCGAACCCCAAAAACGCGATAGCGCGTTTTCGGGAACCCGGCGGCGGTCCCCCTCCCTCCTCAGAGGGAGGTGAGGTTAATAGTGCGAACAACGTGCTACTGACTTACATTCTTGCATTTTTATCAATATTGCCAATGTTCGCACTCGCTCTTTGCCTCCCTCTGAGGAGGGAGGTGGCGCGGAGCGACGGAGGGAGAGAGCTTAAGTTCCCATCTATGGGGCGCAGCCCCTGCACCTCGAGCGCGAACACAGTCATACTGCTTTTCGTACAGAATTACTTATCTTTTTACCATATCCTTGACAAGCGAAGCGATTATTTCAAGCTGCTTGTCGTTGAGCTTTTTCATATCTTGGACGATTGTATCCAGTTTTGATGGGTTTGCGGACTCTGTATCGAAAAATTCGCTCGGAGTTACGCCTAAAAATTCACATATATAGAAGAAATTTACCATAGAGGGATTGATTCTTCCGGTTTCTATGCTGTTGATATATCCGGCATTCTGACCTATCGATAAACTCATATCACGGGCGGAAACTCCCTTTTTTATACGTAATCGTGCAAGTCTCAACGCCAATTCTTTCTCATCCATTGTATCACCTCACAAACGATATATAATATTTTACCCTATTTATACAGGAAAAATATTTACCAAGGAACGCTAAATGTATTGAAATATCGCTTTGTAAGTGATATAATTAATAATATATTGGATGCTATGCGATATATGCGCAGAAAGGTGTGAAAGATATGGATATTTACAAAGTAACTTTTTTCGGCCACAGAGACTTTTGCATTGACCGAAAGGTCGAGGAGAGACTGTATTCTCTGGTAGGCGAATTGATACGCACGAAGGAGTACGTGGAATTTTACATAGGCCGCGAGGGAGGTTTTGACATATTTGCCGCGTCTGTCATCAAGCGTGCGCAGAAGGTTTTCGGTCACGAAAACAGTTCTTTGACTCTTGTCCTTCCTTATCCCGCAAAGGATATTGAATATTACGGGCAATATTACGATGGCGTAATAATTCCCGAATGCGTTGAAAAAGTACACCCTAAGGGCGCAATCACAAGGCGGAACAAATGGATGGCGGAGGAGAGCGACCTGTTGATATGCTTCGTTGAGCGCGAGAGCGGCGGAGCGTACACTGTATTGAAATATGCCTCTGTGTCGGGCAGGAAAATAATCAACTTGGCGGCAGATTCTTTTATCCGTCAACGATTTTTGACTTGACAAATCGCTTAAATAGTGTTATTATATAATAAAAAATAACCGAGGTACATTATAATGGGAAGAAATGCAATTTACGGCGCGGGCTCGCTCGGAACGGTGCTCGGCGCTTACATCACCAAAAACGGCGGCGGGATCGATCTGATCAACCGCAACAAGGCACACGTTGCCGCACTCCGCGAAAAGGGCGCGCATATCACGGGCACGGTCGAGATGACTGTCCCCGTCACCGCTTACACTCCCGACGAGATGAGCGGCACTTACGATATCATCCTGCTGATGACCAAGCAGCTTTTCAATAAAGAAGTCGTTACGACTCTCAAGGATTTCCTCGCCGACGACGGCGTGATCGTCACGCTTCAGAACGGTCTGCCCGAGCCGGGCATTGCCGAGATCGTCGGCTCGAACCGTACCGTCGGATGCGTCGTTGAGTGGGGCGCGACTCTTTCCGCACCCGGCGAATGCACGCTGACGAGCGATCCCGCGTCGCTCTCCTTCCACATGGGCAAGATGGAGGGCATCACCGACGCGAAATTCAACGAGGTCAAGGCTCTTCTCGAGCTGATGTGCCCCGTTCACGAGGAGCCCAACCTTATCGGTGCGAGATGGTCGAAGCTGCTTATCAACGCTACCTTCTCGGGACTCGGCACTGTCGTCGGCGGAGTTTTCGGTGACGTTTCCGAGAACAAGGCGGCGGCGAAGGTTGCCGTGCGCTGTATGAAGGAGTGCATCGACGTCGGACATGCGGCGGGCGCGGAATTTGCACCTGTTCAGGGCAAGAATATCACGGCTCTCTTCTATTATAAGAACGCCGTCAAGCGCGCGTTTGCGACCTTCCTCATTCCGATCGCGATGAAGAAGCACCGCGCGATCGAGCCCTCGATGCTGCAGGACCTTAAGAAGGGCAAGGCTTGCGAGATCGACGCCATCAACGGCATCGTCTGCGAGTGGGGACGTAAGAATGGTGTTCCGACTCCCATCAATGATAAGATCGTCGAGATCATCAAAAAGTGCGAGACGGGCGAGCTGAAGCCTTGCAAGGAGAATATCAAGCTTTTTGACGGACTTTTATAAGGGTGTTCCAATGAATAAATTCAAAATTGAAATCGGCGAGCCGAGCATTGTTGCGCAAGGCGAGAATACCGGCTGGGGCAATTATCAGTTTCCCGATATATGCTATACCAAAAACGGTTCTGTTTACGTAAGGTGGGCGATGCGCCCCGATACGGTCGAGTCTTTCGCCGGTAAAGGCTATGGCGAAGCGGTATCGGATGATCTCGGAAAGACCTGGCGTGAGCGTCGGGAAAACGATATTCTTCCTGCGGGAACTCCGCTGAAGAATGGCAAGATATTCAAAGGCTTTCGCTGTCAGTATGCGTTTGCGAGCGATTACATAAAGAACTACACTCCCGTAGCGATCCACAGAGGCAGAAAATATCATTATCTTGAGGATATAAAGGAATATGTTCCGACTCTTGAGGGTGTGGAGCGCGATCCCGATACGGGCGAAGAAACTCTGTTCCCCATCGATCTGATCTGGAAAAATCTTTCACTGATCGAGTATTCCGACGGGAGGCTCTTGCCAACGGCGTATATGATGGCTGTTTGCGGAGCTGTTCCGAAGATACTGCGCCTGCAGGATGGACTTTATTTCGCCACCTACCATTGGAGCTTTGACATACACGCGGAAACGCGCGAGAAAGCAATTAACACTTCCTATCTTGATTACAGCGTGTTCGTGTTCCGCTCGACCGACGAGGCGCGCACTTGGGAATGCATCTCGATGATCACTCCCGATGAAGACGCATTCAATCCGACTGACGGATACGAAGGCTTTTGTGAGCCTCAAATGGAGCTGATGGAGGACGGTTCGGTCGTTGTGCTTATGAGAAGCGGATCGCCGAGAGGTCCGCGCGATCCCAACCGTTTCCCGTCTTATATCGCACGTTCGACGGACAATTGTCGCA
>JAZSMP010000280.1:0-3008 GCA_045535915.1 Eubacteriales bacterium
CGCGAGAGAAAAATAGCCAAATTATTTGTCGGACTTGCAGTAGCCTGCATAATCTCCTTTATGCTCTACTTCAAGTATATGGACTTCTTCATAGACAACTTCAATAAGCTTCTCGGAACAGAGATCCCGCTTCTGAAGATCGTTCTTCCCATCGGTATCTCCTTCTACACCTTCCAGATCATCTCCTACGTCGTTGACGTATACCGCGGTGAAAAGGCTCAGAAGAACCCCATCAACCTTGCCGCTTACGTTGCAATGTTCCCCCAGCTTATCGCGGGTCCCATCGTCCGTTACCACGACGTTGCTCTTGAGCTTGAGCACAGAACCCACAGCTTCGACAAGATTGGCGAGGGCGTACGCCGCTTCGTTATCGGTCTTGCAAAGAAGGTACTCATCGCGAACTCGATGTACGACCTTAGCGAGATCATGTACGCCGCAGAGGAAAAGACCGTTCTTATGTACTGGATCTACGCGATCTCTGTAGCTCTCTACATTTACTTTGACTTCTCGGGCTACTCTGATATGGCGATCGGTCTCGGTAAGGTCTTCGGTTTCCACTTCCTCGAGAACTTCAACTATCCCTATATCTCAAAGAGCGCGACCGAATTCTGGAGACGCTGGCATATGTCCCTCGGCTCCTGGTTCCGCGACTATCTCTATATCCCGCTCGGCGGAAACCGCGTTTCCAAGTTCCGTCACATCATCAATATCTTTGCCGTCTGGCTCTTCACCGGCTTCTGGCACGGCGCATCCTGGAACTTCATTCTCTGGGGCGTATTCTTTGGAGTGCTCCTCCTTATCGAGAAGTTCTGGACACTCAAGTTCCTCAACAAGAGCCGCGTGATCTCGAGAGTTTATATCCTTCTTGCGGCACTCCTCAGCTTTGTTGTTTTCCAGATCCCCACACTCACCGAGGCATTCTCCTATATCGGCGGTATGTTCGGCGCGGGCGGAATCGCATTCTCCTCGGCTGAGACACTTTATCACCTGAAGAGCTACGCAGTACTCCTCATTATGGCAGCAGTCGGCGCAACTCCCGTGGTAAAGATGCTCGCAACCAAGTTCTCCGAGTCGAAGAAGCTCGGCAAGATCGCAAACGTGCTCGAGCCCATTATGATAGCGGTGCTCTTCCTTGTTGTAACCGCATTCCTTGTTGACTCGTCCTCGAACCCCTTCCTCTACTTCAGATTCTAATTAAGGAGGTAAAAACAAATGAATACTAAGATCAAGAATATTGTAAACTGTGTTGTTTTCGGCATCCTTATCTTCGGATTTGCTCTGCTTTTCCTCTTTATGCCCAAGAAGGAATTTCTTGACAGCGAACGCCGTCCCGCAGCCGCTTTTCCCGAGCTGAGTCTCGAGTCGGTGATGAAGGACGGACTTGAGTACGGCTCGAGCTTCATGAAGCAGTTTGACGACAACTACACCCCCGATAATTTCCCCTTCCGCGATTTCTTCCGCAATCTCAAATCCACTGTCAACACCTACGTTTTCAACAAGTCGGATAAGGACGGCGTTTACGTTGTAGACGGCGTTGCGGCAGAGATGCAGGAGAAGATCGATGAGGAATCTATCGCGCATGCGGCAGAGAAGCTCAGCTTCATCTATGAGAAATACCTCAAGGATAAGGGCATCACCCCCTATATGTCGATCATCCCCGATAAGGGCTACTTCCTCTCCGAGGCAAACGGATATCTTTCTATGGACTACGAAAAGTTCATTGAGATGATGCTCTCGAACGTTGAGTTCATGGAGTATATCGACATCACCGGCAAGCTGTCCGTTGAGGATTACTACGCAAGCGACACACACTGGCGTCAGGAGCAGCTCGTTGACGTTGCCGAGACACTCGTAAACGCTATGGGCGGTAATTACGACAGCAAGTTTGAAAAGAACACTCTTGACGTCCCGTTCTACGGCGTATACGCAAGCCGCGCGCCGAAGCCCCTCGATCCCGAGACGATCTATTATCTGACAAACGATAATATGAAGAATATCAAGGTCTTCAACTACGAAAAGAATGTCGAGACCACCCTTTACGATATGGAAAAGGCGCACGGCAAGGACGCATACGATATGTTCCTTTCGGGCGAGATCTCGAAGCTTACGATCGAGAATCCGAATGCCAAGACCGACCGCGAGCTCGTTGTATTCCGTGATTCCTACGGCAGAAGCTTGCTTCCCCTTATGGTTGAGGACTATGCAAAGATCACCGTTATCGACATCCGTTATCAGATCCCCCAGATCCTTCTGATGGGCGTCAACTTCGAGAACGCAGACGTGCTCTTCCTTTACAGCACTCTGATCCTCAATAACAGCTCTGAGCTGAAATAAACTAAAAGCCTGCCGCACGGCAGGCTTTTAGTTTTTAGTGCAAAGTGCAGAATGCAGAGTGCAGAGTGAAGGTAAAAAACCTCGCCATTCGGCGAGGTTCAGGTCGCTGACAAAGTAGCATAAAAAGCATTCATATAGCAATATGCACAAAAAGCAGAAAGCTATGTTCGCACTCGCGATGCAGGGGTGAAGGGGGCGCAGCCCCCTTCAAGAAAGACGATGTCATCCTGAGGGCGCGTCCGCAGACGATTCTGCGCCCGAAGGATCTCGTGACGCGCAAATTGTTCTTTGCGCGTCGCGGTGCTGGCAAAGTGGTCTGCAGAGCACCGACCCAACTAAATATATATGAATATGAAAAATCACTGTGTACAATCAAAATTACACAGTGACTTTTTACATTATTCTGACTTTTATAAGTACAAACAACTACGTTTGACTATAATTTTACTATTATGCACATCAAACCACTCCGTACAGGCACCGCGGCGCGCTTGTAAATGGGCGCGGCGCGAGATCCTTCGTCGCCAAGCGGGCTGCGGGCGCTCCTCAGGATGACATCGTTGAGCGGAGCTCAACAGTCGGTTCTGCCTCGACGGCTGAACACCGTCGTTTTCCTTTGGAAAACCGTCAGACCCGACGGGCAAGTGCGTAATATGGGCTTCGCCCCTGCACCC
>JAZSMP010000283.1:0-17265 GCA_045535915.1 Eubacteriales bacterium
CGTTTTTGTCGTCAAAGCTTGCTGAGTATTCAGGTATGACGGCTGAAGAGCTCGCCGCACTGCCGCCCGAGGTCTATGCGGACTACAACAGCGCAACGTCAGCGTTGCTCGCGTACTCGGGAGTGGTTATGGCGATAAATATCGTCGGTATTGTGCTGCTGATAGTTTTCAGAAAGAAGATCGTCATCGAGAAAAACGCCCCGATGCTGCTTGAGAGCGACAAACGCGATATCGTCCTCCGCGCACCCGGTATCGTTGCCGCGGGTGTGATCATGATAGCGTTTACCATTGTTTCGATAATCCAAATGATTTGATTTTCGTTAGGCTATATGCCCGAAAAAATATATTATTTACGTGCTGACCGTTATGTCAGAAAAAGAATGAAAGAAAAAGTATTCGACAAAGAACGCAGATGCCATATTGCGGCAATGGCGCTCGGACTCATCGATGCGCTCGAAAACGGCACAATCTCCACCGACGCCGCGCAAAAATTGCTTTTCCGACCCGGTATTTTCTTCAAATATGAGGACGATCCCGAGATTTTCCGACTGCTCAATCTCGGTGAGGAGCTCTGCTGGACTGTGTGGGATACCTTCCCCGAGATCAGGGACGTGTCGGTGAAGGATATCAAAGATCTATGCTATCGGATACTCTCCGATGCACCGAAAGTTAAGGTGATAAGAATAAAATGATCGGTATTAGTCCCGAATCAAGCGAATTACTGTTAAAGATACTCGAAAAGCACGCTCCGCATCTGATCGAGCATGCTTTTGACAAGTCTCTTTTGGAATATACCGACTACAGCAAAGAGGATTATATCGCGCTGACGTTGGCGGTTGCGAATGAGTTTCACGCCGAGGGTCTGCGTGAGGATTCGGAGCCGAACGAGTACGGCTTGCGCTGTGAGGAGCTTATTGACGAGATAATGGCGTATGTCTTTCTTCTCGAACGCCCGCCGATCAAGGGCGTGCAAAAGATCAAGGATCGCGTTGATATTCTCGAATTTTACATAAAAACAAACGGTCTTCACGACGGCAAGTACGCGTACGCCGATATCTGCGGCGACACTCTGCGAGTCGGAGTGGAGGTCACGAGCATAATCGGCAACCCGATCGTTGAAATGACCTTCCGCGGAGTGAAGGCTTGGCAGATCGAGACAATCGGGGAATTCAGCTATATCTTCTATTCCAATATCGCATTTATTGACGGCGGAGTCATCTGGACGGACGCCAGCCGACTCGATAGTGACCTTTTGGAACAAAGCGATTACGTCAAAGCCGACTCGATGGAATGGGTGATGTGAATATGTGGCACCAAAATCTTTGATTTTGGTGCCTTTCCTATTGAAAAATTCTGAAAATATGATATAATTATATCAAACACCCGCGGGAGGTAAGATGATGAAGAGCTTTGTGACTCTACCGAAAAATGCTGTTTTCCCAACCTTTTTTACCGAGGAAAATATTGCTTTGGCGGAATCGCTCGGTAAGGTGATCTGGAATGAGAAGAATACGCATCTTACGCCCGAAGAAATTGCCGGTTCGATCGGCAACTCGGATATATACGTGACGGGTTGGGGGTCGCCGAGACTCGATGCGCGCATCCTTGACTGCGCGCCGAACCTTAAATTACTCGTTCACCTCTGCGGAACCGTCGTTCCCTTTGTCAGCGACGAGATGTGGGAGCGCGGTGTGCGCGTTATCTCGGGCAACGACTTTTTTGCCGAATCCGTGGCGGAGGGTACGATCGGATATATGCTGACAGCTCTGCGCGATATCCCGAAGTACAGCGTGCGCCTTAAGGAAGAGAAGATCTGGAAAATCTCCTGCGACACGAACCGCGGTCTGCTCGGCAAGACTGTCGGAATCGTCAGCTACGGCGCGATCGCGCGTCATCTTGTGAGGATGCTCGCGCCCTTCCGCGTGAAGATCAAAATATACGATATCAAACCGCTCCCCGCGGAGGACAAGGCGAGGTACGGTCTCATTGAGGCGAGACTTGAGGAGGTCTTTTCGACCTGCGATATCGTGACCCTGCATACGCCGCTGAACGATCATACTCACCACCTGATCGGAGAAAAACTGCTCGCACTCCTGCCCGAGGGGTCTCTGTTTGTCAACACCTCGCGCGGAGCGATAGTTGATCAGTCGGCACTCGAAAGACAGCTCGCATCGGGACGTTTCCGTGCGCTTCTCGACGTTTACGAAAAGGAGCCTTTGCCGAAGGAAAGCCTGCTTTACGGTCTCGAAAACGTGATACTCATGCCGCATATGGCGGGTCCGACCGTCGATCTGCGCCGTGATATCACGAAAGCTCTGTTTACCGAGGCATACGAATTTCTCAAAAACGGTGCGCCGCTTCTGCATGAGATCAGCCGCGAGGCGGCAGCTATGATGTCAAGGAGTTAAAATATGTTAAGTTCACCTTATAAAAAACCTCCGGTTCTTCCGCCTTCGGAGCATCCGCGCCTGATGCTTCGGAAAAAGGATATAGAAAGGATCAAAACCGCGTCCGCAGGCTCGGAAGCCGAGAGACTGTTTGAAGAATTGTGCACTTTTCAGATAAAGGGAGAGGGAGCCGATCCCAAGCTCGGGACCTATCATTTGAAGGAATATCTTGCGCTCGAGGCGCGTGCGCTGAAGGCTCTGCTCGCGGATGACGAAGTTTTTGGGCGCGAGACGGTTGAGATCCTGCTTTCCTTGCTCAGAAACGTCTTTGTTTATGACGCTTACATGAAAGCGCGTTTTTCGGGTCATCTGATCTTCCTCGCATCCGAGGTCTACGACTGGTGTTATCCGTGGATTACCGCAGAGGAGCGAGTGGAGATAATCGGTCATTGCGAGTCTTTGGTGGAAAAATATTTTGAAATGGGATATCCGCCGTCAAAGCAGGCGGCGATAAGCGGTCACGGCAACGAGGCGCAGCTCTTGCGCGATCTGTTAGCTTTCTCGATCGCGGTCTACGACGAGCGTCCCGATATATACGATTTTTGCGCGGGCAGACTTTTTGAGGAATATCTTCCCGCATATGAAAAGGTCTTTGCGGGCGAATTCCATCCGCAGGGCCCCTGCTATGGCTCATACCGCTACGCGTGGGCGATGTGGTTCGGACTTCTCATCTATTCGATGAGCGGTGAGAGGGTTCTGCCGCCCGTGACGGTTTCAACTGCTGAAAGTTTTATTTATCTACGCCGTTCCGATGGCGAAGCTTTGCGCCTCGGCGACGATTATAACGAGACAAAAGCGTTCTATACTCATAAAAATCCCTTTTTCGTCCCGCTTTTCCTTGCGGCGGCGTACAGCGGAGACGCGCTTTGGTACAAGGAAGCCGAAAAGCAGTTCCGCGAGGAATATCTTATCCCGCTTGCGTGGGGTTACGACTACTATGACGAGGGCTCGTGCGGTGAGGGCGTGATCTCTCCCTCGGTTTATCTGATCTGGAACAAGCTTACACCGCTCGGCGATGAGAGAAAATTGCCCGTTTGCAGATATTTTGATTGGCCCGTCGGCGCGACCGTCTATAATGACGGCGATAGATTGATCCTTATGAAGATCGGATGTCTCTGGGGCGCGAATCACGATCATCTCGACACAGGATGCTTCCAGATCTACGACGGCGAGATCTTGGCGTCGGATTCGGGCGTTTACGACAGCTACAACACTCCGCACCGCAAAAATTACACGATCCGCACGCTTGCGCACAACTGCGTTTGGGTTGACGGCAAGGGCACGCGCAATCCGCGCGAAGGCAAGGAACCGAAAACGCTTGAAAGCTGGCTTTCGGAATACGGGATGGCGAAAGTGATCTCGCATACGGAGTCGGACGATTTTTGCGAGATCGAAGGCGATCTTTCGGAAGCGTATTCCGAGACTTGCAACAACGTGATACGAAAGATGCTCTGGGAGCCGAAGCGCGGTATTCTGACGGTCTCGGACAGAGTTGAGCCGAAAAATGAGGACTCCGAAGTCAAGTTCCTGATACATTGCCAAAGCCGTCCCGTGATCAACGGAAGCAACATTAATATAATAGGAAGAAAAAGAGAACTGCACGTCCGTGTTCTGAGCCCAGAGGGCGTAACGATTACCGCGATCGGCGGCGAGGGTCACCGCTTCACGGTGGACGGAACAGATTATCTGCCCGAGGTCGACACCTCCGAGGCAGGTTGGGGCAGGATCGAGATCTCTGCTAAGGGAAGCGTGGATTTTATGGTCGAACTTGAAATCCGCAGAAAGGATCAAAAGATATGAAATTTTGTTTTTCCACCCTCGGATGCACGGAAAGGGGACTTTGCGAAGTTCTCACACTTGCAAAAAAATACTCGATAGACGCGCTTGAGTTGCGCGGACTCGGCGGTGAGATGGACAACCGCAAGATTGCGGCACTTGCCCACGAAAATCGCGAAGAAACCTTGAAATGCTTTGCGGAATACGGCGTAAAACCGCTCGTTCTCGGCACTTCTTGCAGTTTTCACGATGAGGCGAAGCTTGATGATTTTCTTGAGGAAGGCTGCCGCTCGATCGACATCGCGCAGAGCTTTGGATTCGGTGCGATCCGCGTTTTCGGCAACAAGATCAAGGGCGGCGAGGCGGAATGCCTTGATCGGATCGCGCGCGGGATCTCGGTGCTTTGCGAATATGCCACAGATAAGGGAGTGGACGTCCTTCTCGAAACCCATGGCGACGTCAACACGCGTGAGCGTCTCGGCGCGGTCGCGGAAATCTGCGGGGAGTATAAAAACTTCGGCTTTATCTGGGATATCTGCCATACCCGCCTGACCTACAGCGAAAACTGGCGCGATTTTTGCGATGAGTTTGCTTCTTTGATCCGCCACGTGCACCTCAAGGATGTGACGGCAGAAGGCCTCGTTCTCCCCGGAGAGGGCGATCTTCCTATCTGTGAGATGGTAAATTACCTTACAGAGCAGGGTTACGAGGGCTATTTTTCGCTCGAATGGGAGAAAAAATGGCATCCCGAATTGCCCGTGCTTGAAGACGCGCTCGATGCGCTTTTCGGACTTGTTGAGTGAGGTGTGTGATGCTTAAAAGAAAAGATATCCGTGTCCGCGATCCCTTCATCGTCCCCGAGGACGGCGTTAACTATCTGTACGCCACCACGGGCGAGCGGACTTATTCGTATTACACGAGCCGCGACCTTGAAAACTGGGAGGAGGGCGGCGTAGCTTTCGAAATTCCCGAGGATTTTTGGGCGTACCGCGACGTCTGGGCGGGCGAGGTGCATAAATACAAGGGCAAATTCTACCTTTTTGTCTCGCTTCTCGGCAAAAACGGTCTCCGCGGAACGCAGATTGCGGTCAGCGACACGCCTCGCGGTCCGTTTGCTCCGCTTGTACCTCGCGCCGTTACTCCGCAGAATCAAAGCTGTATCGACGGCACACTTTACGTTCACGACGGCAAGCCGTATATTTTTTATTCACACGATTGGCCCGATAATTACGTCGCGGAAAAGTCCGCCTACGTCGGTGAGCTTTGGGCGGCGGAGCTGACGGACGATCTCACCGCGATCAAGGGTGAGCCTTGGCTTGTTTTCGGTTCGGATGAATCGCCGATCTCAAAGGCGACGCCCCACCATATCACCTGGGAGGGCAAGAAGACGATGCGCTACGGCTCGGACGCGCCCTTTTTGCAGAAGCTTTCGGACGGTTCACTTCTTCTGACCTGGTCGCCGTATTTGCAGAATAATTACGTTGTTTTGTCGGTTGTGTCGAAAAGCGGAAGTATTTTCGGTCCGTGGGAGCACCTTCCCGAGCCTCTTTTCGATAAAAACGGCGGTCACGCTATGTTTTTCCGCGATTTTGATGGAAGGAATATAATGTGCATTCACGCGCCCGAAAAGGGTCCGCTCGAGCGTGCCTGCCTCTTTGAGGTCGCAGAGACCGACGGCGTTATGAAAATTGTGAAAGAAATAAAGGAGGAATAATTATGATAACCAATACCTTTGATCCCGCTACCACAGCGAAGCTGAATCCCTTTATAAATCCCGATGCCGTAAAAGTCGATGCCTGCATCATCACCTTTTCCTACGTCATTGAGAAATTTGTGACCGAGACCTACGATTGCGAGCAGATCGGAGAATCGAAGTCGGTCACGGGCAACACTCCGATCTACCTTATCAGATATAAGAACAAAAAGTTCGCGTTTTTTAAGTCCTTCGTAGGTGCGCCCGCGGCTGCGGCTTCGGTCGAGGACACCCGAGCAATATTTTCGACCGATAAATATATCCTTTTTGGCGGATGCGGATGTCTTGACCGCGAGATCGCGCGTGGACGCGTTATGATCCCGACGGCGGCATACCGCGACGAGGGCACTTCATATCACTATGTTCCCGCTTCCGACTACATCGACGTCCCCGGATGCGATGCCGTTGAGGCATTCATGAAAGAGAACGAGATCGCTTACGTCCGCGGCAAGACCTGGACGACCGACGCCATCTTCCGCGAGACCGAGGAAAATTTCGCCCGCCGCAAGGCTGACGGCTGTATTTCGGTCGAGATGGAGTGCGCGGGCGTGCAGGCTGTCTGTGCTTTCCGAGGACTCAAACTTTTCGTATTTTTCACAAGCGGCGATCTGCTTGACTCGCCCAAGTGGACTATGAGAGCGAAGGAAGGTCAGATCAAGGATACCCAGCACGATTCGGGGCATTTTGATATTGCCATCGGACTGGCAGACTTTGTTTCGGAGGAATAAATATGAAACCAATCTATGAAAGCATCCGAGCGTCCTTTTCAAAGGACATCTATATGCCGATCTGTCCGATCGTTGCCGCGCCGACGGTCGTTCTTGAGGTGAAAAACGCCACGGATCTCGCGCTTTTGACGTCGGATCAACCTCCGCAGAATGTTATTTTGCATATTTCACCCGACCTGACCGTCGCAGGAGTGCCGCTTTATGACGTCCTCGCACTCTGCTCGCGGAGCGTTCCTATACTTATGTTTGATAAATATTTAACGTTGTCCAAGATCCGTACTTTCGTTGAAGAAAATCACGTTGGCGACGCGATTCTTTGCGCAAGTTACGAGGATCGCGAGCGTCTTTACGTAGCTTACGATCTTATGCCTCAGCTTCGCGGAATGCTCGATTGCAGAGGCGCCCAAGTTGAGATCGACAAATTACCCGCAATTTGCGTATCGAACGGCGCGACCTCGGTCATTCTCGACCCCGAAATTGCGACTGCAGATGCCGTTCATTCTCTCCAGCAGAGATTCATCCACGTTATCGCGCCCGCAAAGCCTACTTTCGGTGCGCTTGCGACCCGCGGAGTCAACGGTATAATCACCTCCGATCTTGCAGGTGCTTATGAATTTCTGACAAGCTTCCCCGAGTGTACTGTTATGCGCCGCCGTAATCTTTTGGCTCACAAGGGATTCCAGAACAACGGCGAATTTTCCGAAAATACGATCACCTCGGTCGTTGCCGCCGCGAAAAACTACTTCGACGGTGCTGAGATCGACGTCAAGCTGACCTCCGACAACGTCCCCGTCGTGATGCACAACACGAATACCAAGGGCCTTTTCGACTGCGAGGTTGCCGTGACAGAAGAGAGCAGTTATGAATTTCTCTCGTCGCTCCGCAGAATCGAGCATCCGAATGAGACGATCGACAAATTTTCCGATCTGATGCACGAAATGAAGCAGTACCCCGACACACCCGTGCTGATCGAGATCAAGCCCTCTGCAAAGTACCACAAGGTCGAGCTTCTGACGGCAATGACCGATGAGCTTCTCCGCGACGGTCTTTCGCAGGAAAACTGCATCGGAATCATGGGCGGAACGCTCGAGCCGGGTCTTAAGTACGTGCATAAACGCATCCCCTACCTCCCCCTCGGCTGGTGCGAGGGCGGAAAGAACATCCCGCCCGCACCCGAAACACGTGAGGAAGCAGAGGACAGACTCTATCGCGTAGCTCAGCTGACCGAGGGCTGTGCCGCGGGATACAACCCCGAGGATGTCAACATCAACCGTCTTTTCAACGAATACGCGAAATTCCGCATGCTTCACGTTTTCGTCTGGTCGCGCTCGTGGACTCTGTCGCCGAGCAAGTGGGAGGAAAACGGTCCCTCGAACGACAATACCTACCTTTCGGGCTTCGATGCCTGGACGACCGACCACGGCGAAAAGTTCCTCGATCTGCCTATAGCCGTCGAGGCTGAAGGAGTGCTCCGCTTCCGCGACGGACACACGGAAACTGCGGTCTGCGAGGAATTACAGGTCGGAGACGAAGTTTTCTTCCTATATAATATAGAGCTTCATTTCGGCGGCAGTTATTATATTTGTTCGGAGCCGATCAAAAAGCCCTAAGCACTTGACAAATCGGTAATTCTGCGATATAATTAAAGTAAAGAAACTTTTGGAGGTATCTTAATGAAAACATTCAAGATTTTTATGGCATCGCTTCTTTGCGTGCTGATGGTCCTGTCCTGTTCCTGCAATGCGGGCGGCGGCGAGACAACAACTGAACCCACTCCCGAATCGACTCCCGCGGCAACCGATCCCGCGACTGAGCCCGTGACCGAACCCGTTGATGACGGTCCGCTCGCGCTCACTCTTTCCTATGACGATTATCTCACCGAGATCGAAGGCGTTCTGCCGACCGATGAGGGTGTAAGCATCACCGCAGGTACAGCCGTCGAGATAATTGAGGCGAAAGGAACCACCTATTTCCATGCCAAGGAGATAGGAACCGCTACTATTGATCTCGCCGGAAGAGTTGCGGAGATCACGGTAAAGAAGGCAAAGCTCAATCTGATCGTTATTATGGGTCAGAGTAACTCGGGCAACCATTTTGATAATGCTACCTCGGATATCACCTGCCCGCTCGGCACCGCTTATTGGTGGGGCGGCGGCAGAGGTCTCGGCGCAAGAACCCCCTATGACTTCACTCAGGCTACCAAGGGATTCCACAGCACCCTTCTCGCAGAGCTCTATGCACAGAGCGTAGCTGCGGGCGACCCCGTCAAGAACGTTCTCGTATGGCACGAGGGCGGCAACCAGCAGGGCGCGGGTACAAGTAAGAACGGAAGCTCGATCTACGGTTGGGCGGCATCGCCGAGCGATACCTCGGGCACCGATTTCACCGTTCAGCTTGTAGCAAAGTGCGACGAATACTACGCAACTATGACCGATCAGTACGAGATCGTCAGCCGCGGCGTTTACTGGCTCCAGGGCGAAGGCGACGGCGTGCGCGGAATTGATCCCAATGAATATATGGCTTGCTTCGAGGCTATCTGGAACAAGCTCAAGACCGAGGCAAAGCTTGAGTACATGGCTATTATGCGTGTACGTAAGGGCGGCGACAACAACACTCTCAACAATGATATCGACTATTCGACCACCGTTTCAGCTCAGTTTGCGCTTGCAAACAAGCATCCCGATATCTTTATGGCAACCACCATTACCGAGAATTTCACGGGCGCACCCACCGATAAGAAGTCTATTGATATTTCCAATTACATCAGAATGATGGAGAAGTATTCTGCTGAGTCCTCGCATGACGACTTGTTCGGCAACGCCGCAACCTACAAGGACGGCAAGCTTGCTACCACGATGAAGACCCTTTTCGGCTCCAATAACAAGAACCATTACGGCAAGTTCGGTTATACTATCATCGCGTCCGACTCGGCATATAATATGACCCACGCGCTTAAGGGAAGCGAATACAGCTTCGTAATGGCTGACGCATCTGGCGATCCTAAGGTTCAGATCGCGTCGAAGGCGGGTGACGTGGTTGAGCTTGACACCACCGAAATGATGTATGACCTTGCATTCCGCGCGGCACCCGGAAGCACAGCGGGTACGCTTACCATTAAGGTGACTGCAGCTGGCAAGGATATTACCGCTGACGTAGTCAACACCTCGGGCGCAAGCTACGGATGTGTCAATCTGAAGAAGCTCAGAACCTACGATAACGTTGTGATCACCGTTACTTACACCACCACCTCGGGTGCTTCGGGCGCGGTTACCTACAATATTACCGATACCGGCATCGACCTTCCCGATAATCTCCCCGCTCAGTACACATGGGATTTCAACGGCGACCTTCTCGCCCGCGATAAGGACGGCAACGTAGTCAACGCCATCAACGAAAAGGCGATTCTCGGTTCTTACACCATTGAAAACGGCATTCTCGTTTGCAACAAGGCTCAGCTTGAGATCGTTAAGCCGATCGAGTTCGCTATTGATAAGAACTGGAGCATTGAGATCGGATTCGGCGATATCACCGGCGCCTCCGGCTTCATTATCGCATCCGAGCAGACCAATATCCTGGGCAACAAGGCGATCTCCTACCGAGGCGGTAAGTTCACGATCTCGGATTATGCAATCAAGGGCCATGCGGCAAACGGCGGATACTATAACTATTCCGACGAGGGCTCGCGTCTGTCTTCGGGCTGCAGCATCAAGCTTGTCAACACCTATGATGCGGCAACCGGCACGAGCACGATGAGCATCTGGCGCAACGGAGAGTTGACCGTTGTTAACATCCAGAACGTAACCGGCGACTTCAACGGCGGCTCCGCTATTGATATGTCTCCCTACGACGTAACTGCGGACTTTATCTTCCGTTACCTCGGTAACAGCAACTCCTCGGGTTCCTTCCTGCTTACCAACCAGATCGACTATATCAAGGTTGATACAGCGAACTGAAAAAACTGATATTTACAAAGAAATTCCCGTTTCGGCGGGAATTTCTTTGTTTTTTCAAAAAAACTATTGACAAATCTGTCTATTTGTGATAGACTATATATGCAGTCTACTGACTATAGACAAGAAAGGGAATAGTTATGGATGAATTGAGACTTGGCGCGGTTGAGGCGAAATTTGCCGATATCGTGTGGGCAAATGCTCCGATCTCGACAAAGGAGCTTGTTACTCTTTGTGAAAAAGAGCTCAACTGGAAGAGAACAACGACGTATACCGTACTCAAAAAGCTTTGCGAGCGCGGACTTTTTCTGACCGAGCAGAGCACGGTCAGCGTGCTGATCGCAAGAGATGATTTTTACGCCATGCAGAGTGAGAAATTCGTCGAGGATACCTTTGCGGGCTCGCTTCCCGCCTTTATCGCGGCGTTTGCATCGCGTAAGAAACCTACAGAAAAGGAGCTCGAGGAAATCAGGCGCATGATAGACGGATTCGGAAAGGAGCGGAAATGAGCGGAATTTTTATAAAAATATTCAATCTCGCCGTGACTGCGGGGTGGATCGTGCTTGCCGTCCTTCTTCTGCGCCCATTGATGAAGAAGGCGCCGAAATGGATTAACTGCCTTTTGTGGGGCATCGTCGGCTTGCGATTGATCTTCCCGTTTTCGCTCGAAAGCGTTTTCAGCCTGATCCCCTCGGCTGAACCGCTTCCGCAGAATATCACGGTGACACACGCGCCCGAGATTCACAGCGGGATCGGCGTGATGAACAATCTCGTTAATCCTGTGATATCCGATTCACTCGCGCCGCAGGTCGGCGCAAGCGTCAACCCGATGCAGATCGTCATCGAGGTCGCATCATATATCTGGCTTGTCGGCGTTGCGCTGATGCTCTGCTACGGAGCGGCTTCCTATATTATACTAAGAAGAAGGGTCAGGGCCTCGGTCAAGGGCGAAGGAAAGCTCTATTTCTGCGATGACGTTGGCTCCCCCTTCATTCTCGGCGTGCTGTTTCCGCGTATCTATCTTCCCTCGGGAATGAGCGGAGATGCGCTCGATCACGTGCTCGCGCACGAAAGAGCACATCTGCGACGCGGTGACCACGTATGGAAGCCGCTCGGATTCTTGCTTTTGTCGGTTTATTGGTTCAATCCGCTTCTTTGGGTCGCGTACGCGCTGCTTTGCCGCGATATCGAGGCGGCTTGCGACGAACGTGTTATCGGAATGATGGATGACGAGGCAAAAAAGGACTATTCGCGCACGCTTCTTGCCTGCAGTATGCACCGCAAGAGGATAATGGCGTGCCCGCTCGCATTCGGCGAGGTCGGCGTGAAGCAGAGGATCAAGTCGGTTCTGAACTACAAAAAGCCCGCGTTCTGGATAATCATAATTGCGCTCGTTGCGACCGTGATCATCTCGGTCTGCTTCTTGACTAACCCGAAAAATGACGTTCGCGACCTGCTCGAGCCGGGAAGCGAATGGCTCTGCGAGGACGGCGCACTGATCGTTATTATCATTGATAATTCGGACAGGATGACGGGTACGCTTGCATTCGACCATCAGTTTGACGATATCGTGATACGCTACCGTAATGAAGGTAATAGTGTTTATGCGGAAATGTTCAAGTCGGGTGCGGACAAAGTTGATTATGACGTCAACGACGACGGCTTGATCGGTGTAAATGAATATGAAGATGTTTTAGGCGAGCGCCTGATACTGTCGGGAACCGTTAAAGCTCGCGGCGACGATTTCGTACTGAAGGTCGAGGAAGATGTTCTTGGACTCGGTCAAAAGAAGCTCGTTTTCAAGAAGACAAAGGACTCGGGCAACAGAACGGTCAAGGTACCTTCATCGGAACTTTACGTCAATGTTCTTGACTGCGGAAGCGACACCCGCGGAGCGAATGTATCCTTCGTTCAGGCTAAGCGCGAGGGCGACGACGTCATCTTCACGCTGAAATGGAAGAATAAGAGCTTCAAAACGCAGATCTACGGTGAATCATTTGAGGTTTACCGATACGAGGGCGACGAGCTGACCGCGCTTGAGCCGATCGGTTATTGGAAAGAAAGAGCTATGGGCGTCGGCGCGTTTTCGATGACCTATCCCTCGTTTAATATCACCGAGCATTTTGATATTTCCGCACTCGGTAAGTACCGCCTTGTCGCGGGCGACGCGTGGGTGGAGTTTGAGGTATCCGATCTGCCCGCAAACGGTACTTCCTTTCCTGAGCATTTGGGTCTGATCAGACAAAGCGGTCTTTATGCCGTGATCCTTAATTACGGCAGCGACATCGAGGGTATGGATGCAGAGTTTTCGGCAGTTTCTTATATGGATAGAAATAACAACGGTTTTTCTATCTATTGGACGAACAATACGGGCGAAAGCTACGTGGTCGATCCCAAATTTGAGATATCTCGATATAACGGAAAGGAATTCGTTCCGCTTAAGGATAAATCAAGTGTACGGGATGAAGCAACTGTGGTTGCACCTAACGCAAAGGAAAGGCATATCTACAGCATCACCGAGCATTACGATTTGAATGAAAAGGGAAGATATTGCTTTACCGCAAACGGTATTTGGGTCGATTTTGAATTAAAAACGATCAAAGAGCTTTATATGGGACTTGATTCTTCAAGAGGACTAGACGTTTACGTATGGCAGATGGCGTCCAGTCTCTATGATTTTGCATTGATGCCGCACAGTGATGAACCAATAGATCATCTTCCTTTTGGGATTCCCGGCGCAAGTGCCGCGGAGATGCGCGAGATCCTTGCCACTTACGATATTGATGAGGAAGATATTTATATAATTCCTTATCAGAATTTGGTTTCAAACTATATTGGCGATTATTGGCATCATATGCAAGGCGAGGATGTAACGGCACAGCAGAATATGTATATTGCAATAATCCGCGATATGATTCTGGGAGAAAAGGTGAGAGCTTACTATCCGAAGGTATACGAGACCGAGATCTTCGATATAGACGGAGACGGAATTGACGAGATCTGTAAGGTTGGTCTGGGTATTGATTCAAAAGGATTTTCTATTGCGATCAGAGCCTATGAATCGGGTCAGCCTTGTGAATATCAAGACGTCTTTTATACCGAGCCGATGAGCCTGAAATTCTTCACCGACTCGGACGGAATGACACGGCTTCGCGGAGTGCGTGAGGACGGCAGTGTTCTGATATATGATATTTCGATCAAAAACGGACACGTTGAGTTGACAGAGCTCGATTAAGCGCCCTAATAACAACAAAATGCGCCCGCAACAAAATATTGCTTGATTTTCCTCCCGATTTGTGCTAAAATTAAGGCATCAGATCGGGAGGACTTTCTTATGGCAGAAAAAAGTATTGAAAAATACCGAAACGGAATGATAATTCACCCGGGCGAGCTTTCGAAAAAGTGGATCGACAGGCTGGCGGATTCAAATATCAAAGTTCTCGGCATCCATCCCGAGGGAGGAAAGGATGCGCCGAAGTCGCTGGAGCGTTTGCTTGAGTTGCTGAGGACGCCCGAATACCGCGCTTTGATCGACTATGCGCACTCGCGCGGGCTTGAAATTGAATACGAGTGCCACGCGGCGGGGTATCTTATGGACCGTGCGATTTTCGCCGAGCATCCCGAGTATTTCAGAATGAACGATGTGGGCGAGAGAGTTCCCGATTGGAATTTCTGCGTTTCAAACGCCGACGCGCTGTCTCTCTTTGCAAAACGCGCCGCCGATCTCGCTCTCAAACTGTACGGAAGCGGCAAGGATTTCTATTTCTGGATGGATGACGGACGCTCGATCCATTGCCAATGTCCGAAATGCCGCGCTCTTTCTCCGTCGGATCAGCAGTATATCGCCCTCAGCGCCGCGCTTGACGAGATCAGACAGCATATCCCCGACGCGCGCATGGCTTATCTCGCCTATATCGACACGATCGCGCCACCTACACTTGCCCGTAGCGAGAATGGACTTTTCCTTGAATACGCGCCATTCGAAAAATATACTGCAAAGGGCGAGGATCGCGCGATCCGCATCGAGCGAGAGCGCGGGATGATCGCGCCGCTTCTTGATTATTTCGGCAGGGAAGACGCGAAGGTGCTTGAATATTGGTACGATAATTCGCTCTTTTCGCATTGGAAAAAGCCGCCTGCACGCTTTGTGCTGAACGCCGATGCGATGTCCCGAGATATCCGTGACTATAAAGCATTGGGATTCGACCGTATCAGCACCTTTGCCTGCTTTCTCGGTGACGATTACGAGGAGCTTTACGGAGACGTTGACGTCATGCCATTCGGTAAGGCTTTTGAATAATAAAAAACTGCTTCATTCGCTGAATGAAGCAGTTTTTTATACAAGATACGCCTCGCGGAGGCGGAAAAGTTCGTCGTCGGAAAGTCCGAGACCGTTGCGGAGGAAACCCTCGGTGCCGCCCCAGGCGCGGTCGATCTCGTCGAACGCGGCGCGCATAAAGTCGCGGCGAGAGGAGAGAAGGAGGTTGAGATTGTGTGCCTTGCGGATGCTGAATGTGATCAGCACGACACCGATGTATATCCAGAAATTCTTGAATCGGCAGGAACGGTTGGTCTTCATATAATCGCGCATGATCTCGTCACGGTCGACTCCGAGAGCGAGAAGGATAGCCGCCGCGGCAACACCCGTGCGGTCCTTGCCCTGAGTGCAATGCCAGAGCACCGCGCCGTCGTCCTCAAGAAGGACACGGAAAAATTCGCGCAGGGCTTCAAGAGAGGGCTCGGATGATATCATTGTGCGGTATGTGTCGGAGAGATAAGTGCGCGCGCCGCCCTTGACCTGCATGATCTTCTTCAGGATCGAAGGACCCGTCTCGCGCGTGACGGCGGGGTTTTGTTCGTCGGTCAGCGGAGGAATATGGAGGTAATCGACGCCCTCGGGTACGATGTCGCGCTTATGCGCAAGCTCTGCGGGCGCGCGGAGGTCGATGACTGTGCGCAAACTCTTTCGGTCGCGCAGTTTTTCTGCCGTTTCCGGCTTGATCTTGCCGAGATGTCCGCTTCTGTAAAGCTTGCCGTATCGGACAGCTTTGCCGTCCGCCGCGGGAATACCGCCCAGATCGCGGAAATTTTTGACCTTTTTTGCCATAGCTCCCTCCTTAAAGTTACCGTATTTTATATTATATCATAAAATTTCCCCGTTGTCTACCGATTTATTCGCTTTTTTGTTCAATAATTGTTGATGGTCATTGACTTTTGGGGCGGATTGTGATAAAATACTATTTACATCGCATAAGAGGTAGGAATATGAATAACAATAAGGAATTTCTCGGTACTGCTCCTGTCGGCAGACTCCTTTTTAAGCTGGCGGTTCCGACCGTGACGGCACAGCTGATAAATATGCTTTACAATATCGTTGACCGAATTTTCATCGGTCACATTCCCGAGATCGGCGACCTTGCGCTGACGGGAGTGGGCGTTTGTATGCCGATAATCATGATAGTTTCTGCCGTTGCCGCGCTTGTCAGCTCGGGCGGAGCGCCCCGTGCTTCAATAGCAATGGGTGAGGGCAAGAATGACAATGCGGAGAGGATCCTCGGCAACTGCTTTGCGTTGCAGATCGTGATTTCGGTCATCCTGACCGCACTTCTGCTGATCTTCAACCGCCCTCTGCTTCTTGCTTTCGGTGCGAGTGAAAACACGATCGAATATGCCTGCAGCTATATGAATATCTACGCGCTCGGCACGGTCTTTGTCCAGCTGACGCTCGGAATGAATGCCTTTGTGACGGCGCAGGGCTACTCAAAGATCGCCATGATCTCGGTCGTCCTCGGTGCGGTTACAAATATCGCGCTCGATCCGCTCTTGATCTACGGCTTCGGTATGGGAGTCCGCGGCGCAGCGCTTGCAACAGTTTTTTCGCAGTCGGTCTCGACGTTATGGGTAGTCTGCTTCCTTTTCTCTAAAAGAGCGCGTCTGAAGCTGAAGGCATCAAACATGAAGCTTTCGGCAAAGGTGATATTCCCCTGCCTCGGACTGGGACTTGCAAGCTTTATGATGCAGGCGAGCGAGAGCGTGATCTCGGTTTGCTTCAATTCTTCGCTTCTTGACTACGGCGGAGATATTGCAGTCGGCGCGATGACGATACTGTCAAGCGTTATGCAGTTTGCCATGCTCCCCATGAACGGCATTGCGCAGGGCGCACAGCCTATACTCAGCTATAATTACGGCGCAAAGGATGCCGGAAGAGTCAAAAAGACTTACCGCCTGCTTCTGATCTCTTGCCTTACCTATTCGGTTCTTCTTTGGAGCGTGATCATGATCTTCCCGCGCCTCTTACCCACGATATTCACGCCCGATGCGGCTCTCGTTGATTTTACTGCAAGCGTTATCCGTATCTATTTTGGAGGACTCATCATCTTCGGTGCGCAGATCGCCTGCCAGATGACATTTGTTTCGCTCGGAAAAGCTCTGTCGTCCGTCTGTGTGGCAGTCGTGCGCAAGTTTGTGTTACTGTTGCCGCTGATCTACATCGTTCCCGCTTTCATGAGCGATAAAACCCTCGGAGTTTATACTGCCGAGCCTATAGCGGATATCATAGCAGTTACCTTCACCGTGATCCTTTTCGCCTTCCAATTCAAAAAGGCGATGAA
>JAZSMP010000352.1:0-11750 GCA_045535915.1 Eubacteriales bacterium
CTTTGTATTTGCGAAGTAAAATTAATTCTTTGGTTTATCGAAAAGCTTACGCCTTTCGGTGGACGTGCGCATCATACGGCGCATCGTTGTCGTGTCGCCCTCTTTAAGGGCGCGTCGCATCTTCTCGAAGGTTTCGGAGAAGATGTCCATTTGCCGTGCGAGCTCGTCGCGGTTGCACATAAAGAGCTCGTTCCACATGCCGTCGTCGATCTTTGCGATTCGGGTCAGGTCGCGGAAGGAGTCGCCCGTGTAATCGACGAGGTCGGGGGAATCGTTGCAGCACATCAGCGTGACAGCGATGGCGTGGGTCAGCTGGGAGAGGAAGGCGATCATTTCATCATGTTTTTCGGGAGAGATGCGCGAGATTCGCGCAAATCCGAGCTCGCGACCGAGCTCTTCGCAGAGAAGAATGGAGTCTTCCGTATTGTCTTCCGTGGGAACAACGAGGTAGTTTGCGTTTTTGAAGATCGTGTCGGTGGCGTTTTGCACTCCGAGACACTCGCGTCCCGCCATCGGATGCGCCGCAATAAATTCGGCACCTTCGGGTATAAGATTCTGAATGCGGTAGACGGTGGAGCACTTGACACCCGTGACGTCGGTGAGGACGGTTCCCGGCTTGATGAGAGAACGGTTTTGCTCCATCCATTCGATCAGAATGCGCGGGTAGACCGAGAAAATGATAAGGTCGGCTTCGGCGATCATATGGGGGTCAACTCCCGTCTTGCCGTCCGCAATTATTCCTTGTTCCAGGGCGTAGTCGATGCTTGATTGCGAGCGGGTGAGCGCCTTGACCTTGTAGCCTTTTTTCGTCAGAGCCATGGCGTAAGAACCGCCGAGAAGTCCGAGGCCGACTATCAGTATTTTAGTATCTTTTGTTAGTTTCATTTTGTTTCCGTTATTGTGATGTGTGCGCCGAGAGCTTCAAGCCTTTCGAAGAAATCGGGCATGCTTTTGGCTACCGCCTCTGCGCCTTCGATCTCTCCCCCAAAGCGGGTGCAGAGAAGAGAAAGGCTCATTGCGATGCGGTGGTCGTTGTGAGAATCAAGAGATGCGATCGGGGAGTGAAGCTCTGAAGGAAGAACTTTTACGGTTCCGAAATCGAGTCCGTCTGTGACTTCGAGAATAGCTCCGAATTTGCCGAGCTCGCTTTTCATCGACTCGATTCTGTCGCTCTCCTTGAGGCGCAAACGGTCTGTGTGAGTGAAGATTCCGCCTTTGCAAACGGTTGCCGCTGTGAAGAGCACAGGCGCGAGATCAGGGCAGTCGGAAAGGTCGATGGGATCGTGCGAAGCGGCTTTAAGTGCCGCAAAGTGCCTCTTAAATGCCATATCTCCCTGCAAGCTCTCAGGATTGAGACCGAGAACTTCAACGTCTCCGCCCAAGAGATTTGCCGCTTCAAAGAACGCGGCGTTTGAGGCGTCCCTCTCGATTTTCACGTCTGTGGGAATATATTTCTGACAGCCTTTTATATAAAAAGTATTGCTTTCGCGAGTGATCTTTATGCCGAATTTTGAAAGTGTATCGAGCGTCAGAGCAACATATGAAGCGCTTTCAAAATCGCCTTCTACGATGATATTGCTGTCGCCCTCGCAGAGGGGAAGCGCGAAGAGCAGACCCGTTATAAACTGACTGCTGATATTCCCCGCAATGCGGTATTCGCCCGCGAGGAGAGGTTCGCCCGCTGATAAAGTCAGGGTATTTTCACTGATGGGGCAATATCGCACCTTGAAGATGTCGGAATAGATTCCGAGGGGTCTCGAGAGAAGCTTTTGGCTTCCCGTCAACTCGAATTTATCGGGCGAGAGAAGACAGATCGGGATCATAAAGCGAAGCGTGCTACCCGATTCGCGGCAGTTCAGTTTCCCGATAGGTTTCGGTTTGCCGCCGATTCCCGTGACTTTTACGGCGTCCGCGGAGATCTCTTCGATCTTAGCACCGATCGCGCGGAGCGCATCCATCGTGGCGAGGATGTCCTGCGAGAATGCGAGATTTGTGATAATGCTCACGCCGTCGGCGAGTGCCGCGCATATCAGCGCACGGTGGGATATGCTTTTCGACGGCGGAGCTGTGACACGACCCGTAAGGCGCGCGGGCGAGAACTTTACGTTGAATTTTTTCATTTTTTCTTTTGGTGTTCTATGAGGATGTCGATGGCTTCAAGATATCCGTCGGTGCCGTGCCCCGAAATTGTGGCTATGCAAGCGGAGCGGACATAGCTGATCTGCCTGTAATCCTCGCGCTTCGAGACGTCGGAAATATGAACCTCGACCGTCGGAAGTCCTACAGCCTTCAGCGCATCGAGCAGAGCTACCGAGGTATGTGTATACGCGGCCGGATTGATGACGATGCCGTCGAATTTTTTGTATGCCTCCTGAATTGCGTCAACGAGTACGCCCTCGTGGTTCGACTGGAGCATTTTCAGCTCGATTCCGCGCTCGTTTGCGTAATTCTGTATCTTTGCAATAAGCGAGGCGTAATTTTCCTTGCCGTAGATCTTAGGCTCGCGGATGCCGAGCATATTGATATTTGGTCCGTTGAGAACAAGAATTTTCATTATATAAGCTCCGTGAATGTGTTTAAAACTTCGTCCGCCGCAGCCTTGGGCGGATTTTTGTGTGAGATGGGGATAACGGCGTCCGCAGCTTCAAGATAGAGCGGATGGCGCACTTCGTACATTGCGTTTATGACGCTTCGGCTTGCCGAAAGCGGTCTGTCGGGTGTGACGGCAAGATCGGAGGGGATGCAGTGAAGGTAGATGATCCTGCCGTTTTGGCGAAGACAAGGGATATTTTCCTTCCTTGTGACAACTCCGCCGCCCGTGGCGATTATGACGCCGCTTATCTTTGAGACCTTCTTTACAGCCTCGGTTTCGATACGGCGGAATTCGCGTTCGCCGTCCTGCTTTATGATCTCGGAGGGATGTCTGCCCGTCATTTCGGTGATGACCTCGTCGGTGTCGATGAGAATTCTGCCGGTCTGCTCGGAAAGGATCCTGCCGAGCGTGCTTTTTCCGCTGCCGGGCATACCGATGAGAACGATATTTTCCTTTGATTCGAAAATGTTTTTAACAGTACCGACTACCTTTTCTTCCGGGGTCTCGTGTCCGAGAAAGATCTCCGAGGCCTTTGCCGCTTGCATAATAAGCATCATAAGTCCGCCGACAGCGGGTATGCCTTCCGCCTCGGCTTCAAGTATCAGCCTTGTGCGCAGAGGATTGTAGACCGCGTCGATGACTCCGCAGAGGCCCTGAAAGTTTTTGATGTCTATCGGTACTGCATCCGTGTTAGGATACATGCCGACCGGAGTGGTGTTTACGATGATCTCGGCGTCGCGGTGAAGCTCAAGCGCGGTTTCGTAGGTCACGGTGTTTTCGCCCGAACGTCGGGAAACCGTGATGATCTCGCGTGCGCCGAGATCGGAAAGAACGGCTTTTGCCGTTTTTGACGTACCGCCCGTGCCGAGTATCAGCGCTTTTTTGCCTTCAACTTCAATATCCGCGCCGATGATCATTTCGCGCATACCGTAAAAGTCGGTGTTGTCGCCGTAAAGCTTGCCGTCAACCTTCTTTATTGTGTTGACAGCACCGATCTTCTTTGCGGCTTCGGAGATATGATCGAGATGGGGCATAACTTTTTCCTTGTATGGAATCGTTACGTTGATACCCTCAAATTCGCGCGCTACAAGGAATGGCGCGACCTCGTCGGGGGTAAGCTCGCGGATCTCGTATGTGTAGTCCGCAAGAGCTTCGTGTATTTCCTTTGAAAAGCTGTGGGAAAGCTTTTCTCCTATGAGCCCGTATTTCATTTTTGTGTCAGTGCGTCCGAGCCGTAGCGGACGGTGAGCATGTCGGCGACTACGAGGGCGGTCACGCTGTCAAGCACTATTCTTGCACGGGGGACGATGCATGGATCATGTCTGCCCTTGACCGAAAGCGCGACCTCTTCGAGGGTTGCCATATTGACTGTTTTTTGTTCTTTTGATATTGACGGAGTAGCCTTAATGGTTGTGCGGAAAACGATGGGCATGCCGTTTGTGATACCGCCTTGAATACCGCCCGAATTGTTGGTTTCGGTGACTATCCTGCCGTCCTTGATCGCGATCTGATCGTTTGCGCGGCTTCCGCGGAGGATCGAAATATTCTCCGAGCCGAAGGAGACCTCCTTTACGGCGGGGATTCCGAAGACGGCGCGGGCAATCTGTGACTCAACTCCGTCAAACCAAGGCTCGCCGAGACCCGTCGGTAGTCCGATTACTGCGGTCTCGAGAACACCTCCGACGCTGTCGCCGTCGGAGGCGGCAGATTCGATAATGTCGTGCATCATGCTTATGGCGTATTCATCGGTCAAGCCGTATTCGCTCTCGGCGAGAGCGAGGAGGGTGTCGCGCTCCGGTTCGATATCGCCGAGGCGAAATTGTCCGATCTGCTTGATATAGGTCCCGATATAAATGCCCATTTCGCGCAGAGCGGGGATAACTATCGCGCCCGCCGCAACAAGTGCCGCCGTGATCCTGCCCGAAAAATGACCGCCGCCGCGGAAGTCTTCAAAACCGTGGTACTTTTCACGCGCGGTGAAGTCGGCGTGAGAGGGTCGGGGAAGATCGGGGGTGTAGTCGCGGCTTCGCGTATCTGTGTTGGGGATGAAGATGCAGAGAGGCGCGCCGGTTGTGTATCCGTTAAATACACCGCTCTGGATCACGTAATTATCCGGTTCTCGGCGTGCTGTCGATATCTTGCCCGCGGGACGGCGCAGAGTGAGCTGATGAGCGATAAAGGTCTCGTCAACCTTGATTCCGGGAGAGATGCCGTCGATAAGGACGCCGACGCCCGCGCCGTGGCTTTCACCGAAAAGCGAAATATTTATTGCATTACCGAATGAATTTTTCATTTTTTAAACCAATCTTTCAATAATTTTTTCGGGTGTGAGCGAGGCAAATTCAAATTCGCCGATGTCGCGGAGCAGAACTGCCGATATATTACCGCCCGATGCGCTCTTTTTGTCGTGACTCAGAGCTTCGAGTATCAAGTTTTTATCCGAAATATATTTCGATGCATCGGTATCAAGACCGATGTTGGCAAGTGCTTTTTTCAGTCTTTCCTTCAATTCATCATTCTCGCACATAGGGATCATTCCGAGGGCGACGCATTCGCCGTGCAGAAGCGAGAGCCCCGAGGAGGTCTCGATGGCGTGTCCGAGCGTGTGTCCGAAGTTGAGAACTTTGCGGAGACCGCCCTCGCGCTCGTCGATCTCAACAACGTCGCGTTTTGCCGTAACTGCGCGGACGATTATTTCTTCTATAAGATCGGGAGAAGAAAGTACGTCGCCCTTCTCGAAAAGTCCGAAGAGGACGGGATCGGACGTTGCACCCATTTTCAGCGCCTCGCAAAGACCGGCGCTGATATGACGGCGGGGAAGAGTAGCGAGCAGATGGGAATCAATAAATACCGATTTCGGCTGGTGGAATGCGCCGATCATGTTTTTGTAGCCGTCGAGATCTACCGCAGTTTTTCCGCCGACAGATGAATCGACCTGAGCGAGAAGCGTTGTCGGAATATTGTAAAAATCAATTCCACGCATATAAGTTGCTGCCGCGAATCCCGCGAGGTCTCCGACGACTCCGCCGCCGAGCGCAACTACGGCATCCGAGCGGGTAAAGCCCGCCTCGAGCATAGCGCGAAGAACTCTCTGAAGCGTATCAAAATTCTTGTTTTCCTCACCGCATGGTATGACGTGAAGTATTGCGTTATCTCCGAGGGAGGCGAGAAGTTTTGCGGGATATTCCGAGGGAACACCGCTGTCGGTTACAACGCAGACCTTGCGGTCGGTTTTGAGTATCTTTTCAGCCGCGAGGTCGATCGCACCACGGCTGACCTCTATATTGTAGCTCGCCTCGCCGAGCCTTACGGGAATAATCATTTTTTGCTCCTTAAAGTGTGACGTCTTTGTCGAAGGATGCGATTATCTTGATCTTGCCGCAGACCTCCTCGAGGTCCTCAAGCATTCTTCTGCCCGATTTGTCAGCGATGGTTCCCTCGCCTTCGGCGTAAAAGTAGTATTCCCAGTTTGTTTCCTTAGTGGGACGGCTCTTGAGGGCGCGGAGGTTAAAACCGTTCTTGCCGATGGCTTCGACTGCACGCATCAGGCTTCCCGCCTCATTTTTGACGGTGAAGAACATGATAAAGCGGTTGTTGGTAGGTGTGGGAACTGTGGGCTCTCTTGTGAACACCGCAAAGCGGGTGATGTTCTGCGAACCCTCGTTGATCTTGCGTTCGAGAACGCGCAAGCCGTAAAGCTCCGCTGTTTCCTCGCTTGCAATGACAGCGAGCGTTTTGTCGCCCGCCTCTGCCGCTTCCTTTGCCGCAACTGCAGTATTGACCGCGCTTTTCTGCGTCCAATTACGCTTTGAAAGGTAGGCATTGCACTGACCGAGAGCCTGCTCGTGGCTTATGACTGTTTTGATGTCATCCATGGATGCGCCGGGGAGAACGAGCAGACAGTGCTCAACACCGAGCTCATAAACTCCGCTGATATAAAGATTGCCCGAATACGCCATGTCCATGACCTGCGTCACGTCGCCGTTTACGCTGTTTTCGATGGGAAGAACGGCGCAGTCGCAGTCGGAGGAGAGGACAGAATCGTATGCCTCCTTGAAATTGCCGTAGGGTACACAGACGGCGTCGGGGAAGATGCGCGAGGATGCTATATGCGCAAAGGCACCGGGGACGCCGCTGTAAGCAATGCGTCTGCCCTCCATCAATCTGTGCTGGAACTTGCGTGAGATCGCCATGCCGTCACTCAGAAAACTGATATAGTAACTGCGGAGCTCGTCGTTCTCAATGAGAGCCGAATTGCGCTCGATGACCTGTTTTTCGCGCTCGGGGTCGAGTACCTGAAGTCCGTGCGCGATCTTATATTCGGCAACCTTGCGGACGGCGTTCATCCTTTCCTCGAAAAGATGCGCCATCTCGCGGTCAACGCGGTTTATAGTTTCTCTGGCTTCTTCGAGCAGAGTCTTTTTTTCATCAGACATTTTTCACCTCAAAAAATCAAGCCCGCAACACATCGCTAAGTCGGCGAAATAATTGCGGGCTGTTATGCATTTAAGCTAAATATTTACACGGCAACAAAACCATAAAGGTTATGCCGCAAAAGCTTCTGCAAGGCAGCCCGTATGGCTAAAATAATAATAAAATCGAGTATTCATAAGAAATACAGCCATCTTTGGACTCCTTTCATAGCTTGTGAATAATTATGCAACTATTATACACCTCGGGCACAATTTTGTCAAGCGTTATACACAAAAAGTCACACATTGTTAAAAAAATATTAAAATTTTACGAATACCACTCGGGTTTGGGCAAATATGTTTTATATTCCGTAATTTGGGCGCTGATTTCCTTGGGAATTGAAACAAATAATATCCAATCTGCCATATCAGCGGTTCCGGGTGGATTCAGTTCTTCGTATATTACGGTACAAATCCCCGATTCGATTGTAATGTCGGTGACATCATAGCGTATGCTTCCCGATCCCGCCTCTTGAAAGATCATAAAAAGGTCATACTTCTTGAAGAATTCGGAGTCATATCCGTTAAGAAGACTGAGTCTGTTGTTATAGGAGGTAACCGATTCTTTTACCCAATCCGCAGCGTCCGCGGGCATTTCGGTCGGAAACATAAAATATCGGTTGAAAAGTTTTTTGAGCTCACTTCTGCTTTTGGCGAGAAGATAAGGATTCCCGAAATCATCTTTGATTTTTGTCATATCGTGGTTTTCACGCAAAACGGCGACTTCGTAAGTGATGCCGCCGTATTCTCTCGGGGATTTCTTTATCCGGAACGAATGAAGTTCTTTGATGAAACCATATTCGGAATCCTGCATTTGTTCGATTTCGCCGACAAAAAAGATCTCGTACATTTCTCCGTCGTTTTGATATATCATCACGTCATCGCCTTCCGGTCGCTCTGCGAATATTATTCCCCAGCGTTCAAATTCCGCAGAGCCTTCCTCGGGTAGAAAACTTATGAAATCTTCATACTGATCTTGATAAAAAGAAATTTCTCTTCCGCAAAAGGAATTCAGAATCAACGGTTCAATTTCTTTGTGAGTTGTTTCGGCAATCACATCCGAAGTATCGGTAACGGAGCTTTCTTCGGGTTCAGAAAAACATCCCGACAAAAAGGGGATAAGCATAATTGTCATAAGTAATAACGATATTATTCTTTTGATCATTGGCAAAATCTCCTTTGTATAATTATCCATTAATATTATATCATAAAAAATAATATGTGTCAATAATAATCTTTGGAACACAGGTGGTGGAAAAATCCAACATTTTTAAGGATTTTTATACAATCTTTAACCATTTTCGACCTAATTCTAAAACTTTGAGCGCAAAGTGTTGACCGACAACGCTCTTTGTGGTATACTATCACGGTCATTTTAAGATAAACGCAAAAACAGGAGTAAATATGAAATTAACTTTTAAAATAGCGGCACTTCTTTTGGTGCTGACAACGGTCATACCGATATTTTTCGCTTGCGGCTACGGCGGCAAGCAGGAGGAAAGCTCTTCTTTCGGAGAGATAACTACCGAAGATAATACCACATCTTATGTTCCCGAGGAGACCTTCCTGCCCGACGCCGAGCAGAAGGGCGTGGTCACCGCTCCCGAGGAGGGCGCGAAGATCTATAACATCATCTTCTCGCTTGCGACAGTCCCGCCCGTGCTTGCGGCTCTCGATTCGATCGCGAGCGGATACGAGACCTACGCTATCATCGAGCGCGGCAAGACCTACAGCGGTATCGAAAAGATCGAAAACTTCCACAACGCGGGCTTTGATCCCGCAAATAACCTCTCGAACGGTTTTACGGGTGAGGAATTCAACACCATGGTCGAGAAGATTAAGGAGCTCCGCGCCGCAGAGGAAAACAGCTTCTTTTATATCTACGCTCAGGACGGCACGGCTCTCCGCGCTGCCGCGCTTGCCGCAAACGCGGGCATTCCGCTTGAGGATTTCCAAGTTTATATGTGCGAGGACGGAAGTGGTTCTTACAAGACCATCCGTGAGACTTTTGTTGATGGCAAAAGCGTAAGTGCGGACAGTGACGCGCCTCTCGATGAGTTCATGAAGGTCCTCAACGAGGCGGGAATGAATTTCACCATGGTCATGGCAAAGCAGAATAACAAGAATTCGGACGCGGCTCTCAAATACGATATCAAGTACGCGCTTGCGCTTTCGGTGCTTCCGAACTTCACCTACTGGCTTCAGGACAAGAACAATTTCGACGGTATTCTCACCGAGGCGGAGAACAGCAAGCTCCCGGGTATCTTCGGAGTACCGGGCTTTGAAAACACAACTCTCATGCTGGCAAATCTCAGATTCCGCACGATCTCGGCATCGATCTCGAAGCTTGATGACGCACAGAAGCAGGATTATCTCACCCTCATGTACGGCGATTATTATGCCGATACCTACGCCGCACTCACAAGGACCGTTCGTGCCGACGGATATGCACCCAAGGAAAAGCTTGTCTTTATCGGTGCGCGCCATGCATATTATCCGAAATTCGCTTCAGATGAGAAATACGGCATCGGCGGACTCGATAAAGGCGAGGCGATCCCCACAAGTTATTCCGCACTTGACGCTAAGTATAAGAATTCGCTTCTTTTCGGATCTGCGGAGGATTACAAGGCGTTTCTGGCAGCCGTCAACGAGCCCTCGAATTACCCCGGGGGAGCGCCCTCGGACGTTATTGCCGAGATCAAGTCCGAGTGCTTCAATCTTTATATTGACTATATTTATACGCTCAAATTCGCATATCTTCTTTACGGAGAAAAATACGATCTGATCCTCAAGGGTCATCCGCGCGAGGTTCTCGGTGCTTATTCTGAATGGGGCGACCGCCATACCGTAAAGCGCACCGAAGGCGAGGGTGAGAATGCAAAGGAAACGAAGTACTCCTTCGATAAGCTTCTCGACCGCGCGCTGATGTCCTTCCATGCGAACGACTCGGTTGGCAAATATATCGGCACCGTGCCATACGGCACCGCGGCGGAAAACCTTGCTTACCTCGGCGTTGATATTACAGTGTGCGGTCTTCCTTCCTCGACCTACAGCGGTATTGATACCGACGTTGACGTTCTTTTCGTCATGGCTGAGACCGGCGAGGCAATAGACGGCAACGATTCGCAGGTCAAGGACAGATACAATGCGGGCAATCTGACCTACGCCGAGGACGGCAATGATATGCCCTGCATCTTCTATAACACAGGCAATACCTTCAGATTCGTTTCCGAAATTCTCTCGGCAAAGGGAGAGAAGAACGCCGCAGATGAGTTTGAAAAGCTCTATCGTGCATGGCTTTCGGCAAACCGCCCGGGAGCAGACGGTATAGATCTTCAGGGATTTGCGGGATAAAAAGAGTTATTATCGCCTATGGCGAGTTTAGAGTTATGATTGCCTTCGGCGAGTCATGACACCCTGCGAGCAGGTTAAATAACACCATAACGCTTGCGCCGCAAGCTCATAACTGCGAGCGTATGCGAGCATCATAACTCTAAACTGAAAAAGAGACCGATCGCGTCGGTCTCTTTTTCAATTTACTGAGCTTTAGCTCTGATTTTGCGTGTAATTGCATTAACGATTGCGGCAAGAATAATAAGTACCAGACCTGCGATAAGAACTACCGATGAAATATCCATGATTATCGCGGCGGTGAAGCCTGCGGAGAAATCAATGAATGATGCGAATTCGCCGAGAGGCAGGTTGATCATATTGAGAAGGGGACGTACCGCGAGCGCGATAAGGAAATAGATAAGTCCGATGATGAATGCGGGAATTCCGCAGGAGGCAAAGAAACTGCCGAAATAGCCGAGGTTTACAAGGAAGAGAAGGAGCACGATCACTCCGACAACGCCCCACGCGAGAAAGAGCGTGGTCTCGGCAAGAACCATGTGCGCGTTTTCGAGATAAGAATTTACGTTGTCCTTGAGGTCGCTTTCCGAAAGAAGGGCTTCAACCGATATACCCTCTTTGCCGAGGAGCTCTGCGATGTTTGCCATGATGATTTCTTTGTTGCCCTTGATGTCTACTTCGTAGAAAGAGCCGGAATCGTATGCCATGTTTGCGATGGATTTGCGGTTCTTTTCGAGGAATTTGTAGATATCAGAGGGCTCTACCCCGATCTTGAGCTCGCCGCTCTTGAGAGAGGTGCTGAAATCGGCAACGAGATTCAGGGTGAGTGTTTGCACAAACTCGGAAACAAGAGATCCTGACATCTGGGATTCGGTTATGTATTCGGCGCCGGGGCAGTCCTTGATTACCCAAAGCAGAACGTAAGCTACGGTTTTTCCACCGAGCGAGGTTTCAATTGCGAAATCATCGGTCTCAATGCTGTCAAATACATGATCAACTACCGTTTCGATATTGTCTTCAGAAAGAAGATCGGCAACGACGGTCAGCGGGATAGTGACGGTAAGCGCCGCGGCGAGAATGAGGGAGAGAATTACTGAAAGAAATTTAAGGAAACCGTTCTGCTTGCGGTACTTCTTTCCTTTTTTTGTTTTTTTCTTTTCTTCCGCGGGATCAAAATGAGGCGTTTCGGGGATTCGGACAGTGGAGGAGGATGCGGGCGATGCTGAAGAGGGTTCAGCTATCGGCTCAGCGGGAGGGGGATTAAACTCTTCCTCTTCGACCAACAAATTCTCCGAAGGCTGTTCGTAAGCAGCCGGCTCGGGAACAGGTTCGGG
>JAZSMP010000069.1:0-7305 GCA_045535915.1 Eubacteriales bacterium
TTCCTAAGGCCGCTTGCCTCCGACTTCATCGGTTACTCCTTTATGATGTAGTAGTCGATCGTGTGCCATTCGGGAGGATAGCTGCTGTATGCTTCGCTGTAAGTATAATATTCGTCAGATGTAACTTCGCGGTCCGAGACAATATATATCACATCTCCGTTTTTATACTCAACCATGTGGCAATGATCCTCATATCTGAATCCGTCTTCGGAAAACACGGGTCTGCCGATGCCGATATAAGTAGCAGCATCGGGGAGACTGTAACGGCTGTGCAGCAGAGTGCCGTTATCAAACAAATCTACAGCTCCGGCGATATATCCGACGACTCCGCTTCCGTTATCGTGAAGTATCAGCGTGTCCGCGCCGTTAGTAACGATAAACTCATTTTTGCCGTCGCTGTCCATATCCAGGGCAGTGTATGACCAAGGATCGGTCTTTCCGTCCGAAATATTGCTCGGATAGGTCGAATCTTTAAGGTAAAGTTCAATGCCCGACTGGTTCATCGTGAACTTTTCTTTGTTTGTGATGACGTCATAGAGTTTTGAGGAAAGGATAGCACTGACGTATCCGTCCGAACAGCGGACTTTGTCAAAGGCAGAAAACTTAACCCAAGGATCGTCTTTTTTGATCGCATCCCATTCAGCTTTGTTGCCGTCAAAGCTGACATCAGTCAGATTCGAGCATTGATAAAATGCTCCCGAACCAATGAATTTTACGCCGGAAGGTATAGTGATTCTTTCAAGCGAGTGGCATATGTCAAAGGATCCCGCATCGATTGCCTCGAGACTGTCGGGCAGATGGACTTCGGTCAGAGCATCACAGCATTGGAAGGTGAGCGAAAGAGATTTCGTACCCTCGGGAATATGGATCTCGGTCAGGGACGTGCAGGAAAAGAACGTTTGTGTCAGAGTCTCAATGCCTTCGGGAAGCTTTACCGATTTAAGAGACTGGCACCACATAAACACAGCCGAACCGAAGTGCTCCACACGAGAGGGAAGCGTGACGGTATAAAGGTTTTTGCAGCTCGAGAATACCAAGTCCCCGATGTAATTAACGCTTTCGGGAAGAACTATATCGTTCAGGAAGCTGCACTCCATAAACGCGCAGTCTCCTATCCGTACGACTCCCTCGGGAATTTCCACTCTTTTCAGCACCTGACAGCCGCAGAACGCCTCTTTGCCTATCTCGAGTACGGTATCGGGAATGATGACGCTGCGAAGGTTTCTGCGATTATAAAAGGCATTGTCTCCGATCTTCGTTACAGCATACGCATCAACGTAGCGCGGAATTTCTACATCCTGCGGCAGACCGCCTTCGATGCCGACGAGGGTTGCGGTCTTTGTGTCGGAGTCGATCAGGTATTTGAATGCGCCGCGGATGATATATTCGCCGTCCCCATCGGTTTCGGTGTAATATTCCGAGCTTTCTTCCGACGATACGGTGCTTCCGGGGTAGATAAGATAATTTTTGATGATGTAGGATAAGATCGGGACGGCAGATGTGATGACCAGGATCGCCGCCGCAAGAGCGACGAAGAGCTTTATCGAAAGTATCGTCGTATGTCTGCCTTCTTGAGGCAATGATTTTTGAGAGGGAACTTTGATGATATCGAGAACCTCGTCGATGTATTCGTGATCGAGATAGTCGAGGGCTTCGAGCAGGCGGGTGTCTTTGATCTTGTTTTCGATGTTTGTCATACCGTGATCCCCTCCTTTTCGAGTGTGACTGCGAGCTTTTTGCGTGTGCGGTTGAGCGAGGATTTAACTTTTGCTTCGCTGAAATGTGTGTGCTCGCAAATTTGGCGGTAGCTCATATCGAACCAGTAGCGCATTACGAAAATGCGTCTGTCGTCGCGGCTGAGCTTTTTGAGAAACAGGTTTATGACCTCGCCCGCACGGCGGGATTCGTAATAAGATGCGAGGTCGCGTCCGTCGTCGAGGATCTCGAGAAACTCGGCACGGGCGGTATTGATCTGACCGCCGCGCTTCCACGCGTTGTTGGCGCGCGAACGGCTTATAGCGATGTTGCGCACGATCGAAGTAAGATAAGCGCGCAGACTTTTCGGTCTTTCGGGCGGGATCGAGTTCCAGAGTGCGAGCATCGAATCGTTGATGCATTCCTCGCGGTCCTCGTGAATTGCCAGAAAATTCTTTGCAACGTAATGGCAAAGGTCGTTATATTTGTTTTCGGTCTCCTTGATCGCGTTTTCGTCGCGCTGCCAGAAGAGTTCTATGATTTGTTCGTCTTTCATCAGAATACCTCCTTTGCTTGATTAGTCGCATTTGAGAGGAAAAAGTTGCGCGTTTTTTTACAAAAATAATATTTCGTCTTTTTGCACAAAATCGGTGTTGCCGATTTGTTCAATATGATGGGAATGGGTAGCTTTTAAAACTATAATACTATGATATCATATTTTGTCTGACGTGTCAATAAGTTGACCGAATTGTAAGAAATATCATTTTTTTGATTGCGAGGTATTGACAATCCCCCAAAAATATGATAAAATATAAAAAATGTTTGATAGAGGCGCACCTTGTGAAGAGTACCGCGGGAAAACGACTGCCAAAGCCGCGCGGGAAAGGTACGGGTGCCGAAGTCGGCGCGGCGGCGCGCGTTCGGCTGGCAGTTCGGAGAATATCCGCCCTGCTGTCGTTAAGCCGTACAAAAACCGAACAGAATTGGTTTTGACCGGCAGATTTTCCCGATAACTTCAATTCTTTCCAAGGGTAATATTCATATATGACCCATGAAAAGAATTTTGTTCTCGAAAAAATCTGCTCAGTCAAAACTGCTACGCACCTCAAAGTTGAAAATTCTTTGAAAAGATATTGTGTGTTATAGCTTTGAGGCAATTATGTTCGATTCTTGTACAGCTTCTGCGGAGAGCTATCCAATACCCGTTTCCCGTACTGTCGGGACTCTTGGTGGTTGCTTTCTGCGGCTGCCTTTTTTCATTCGCAAATTCATCCAAAGAGGTATAAAATCATGAAGAAAACAGTTTTCACCGGCGCGGCGACCGCGCTTGTCACTCCCCTTACCGAATCGGGCATAGACTTTGAGAGCTTCGGCAGATTGATCGATTTCCAGATAGAGAAGGGCATCGACGCGCTTGTAGCCGTCGGAACCACGGGCGAGGGATCGACCCTTGACGACGCCGAGCACAAGGCGGCTATCAAGTACTGCGTTGAGAGAGCCGCAGGCAGAGTTCCCGTCATTGCGGGTACGGGCTCTAACGATATCGCTTACGCCATAGAGCTTACTCAATATTCCTGCGAGGTCGGCGCGGACGCCATGCTTCTCGTCACCCCCTACTACAACAAGGCGACCCAGGCGGGTATGGAGCTTTCCTTCCTCAAGATCGCGGAAGCTTCGACCAAGCCCTGCATACTCTATAACGTACCCTCGCGTACGGGTTGCAATCTGCTTCCCGCGACCGCCGCGCGTCTGGCTGAGCACGATAATATCGTCGCAATCAAGGAAGCATGCGGAAATATCTCGCAGATCGCGGAGCTTGCCGCGCTTGTGGGCGACAAGATGGACATTTACTCGGGCAACGACGACCAGATCGTTCCGATCATGTCGCTTGGCGGCAAGGGCGTGATCTCGGTTCTCTCGAATATTCTTCCCGCAGAGACCTCGGCTATCTGCAAGAAGTACCTCGCGGGCGACGTTGCGGGTGCAAGAGATATGCAGCTTCATTACATCTCCCTCATCAACGCTCTCTTCTCGGAGGTCAACCCGATCCCCGCAAAGGCGGCTTGCGCGGCTATGGGATTCGGCGAAAACATTCTCCGTCTGCCCCTGACTCCCATGAGCAAGGACAAGGAAGCTGTTCTTTTCGACCTTATGAGAGCCGAAAATCTTATCTAAAGGAAGTTTGTCATGAAAATACTTATAAACGGGATCTGCGGACATATGGGCAGAGAAGTGCTTGCACTGTGTGAGTCGGGCTACCGCGGCGCCGAGTGTATCGGAGGAGTCGATCCCTTTGCTTCGGGAAACGAGACCTACTGCGTATACAAGAGCTTTTCCGATGTTCCCGAGGCGCAGATCGACTGCATCGTCGATTTCTCGCACCACAGCGTGACCGCCGAGCTTCTCGATTTCGCAGTTGCGCGAAAGCTCCCCACAGTCCTTTGCACAACCGGCCACACGCCCGAGGAAAAGCTTAAGATCGCGGCGGCGGCTGAGATCATACCCGTCTTCTTCTCGGCAAATATGTCGCTCGGAGTCGCGCTTTTCGTTGAGCTTGCAAAGCAGGCGGCGGCAGCGTTCCCCGAAGCGGAAATCGAAATTATCGAAAAGCACCACGACCGCAAGGTCGATGCTCCGAGCGGAACTGCGCTTATGCTCGCGGACGCGCTCTGCGAGGTCCGTACCGACGCCACCGTCAACTGCGGCAGAAGCGGTCAGGGCAAGCGTACGCGCGAGGAGATCGGCATCCACGCGATACGAATGGGAAATATCGTCGGCGAGCACGAGGTTATGATCGGCACGCCGAATCAGACCATAACCCTCAAGCACGAGGCGCATTCACGCGCACTCTTCGCCGAGGGTGCACTTGCCGCCGCCGGCTTCCTTGTCGGCTGTGATGCAGGAATGTACGATATGAAATCGCTTGTAAACGGCACCAAAATCCCTCAAAAGGTATAAATTAAGATGAAAATAGCAATTTACGGTTACGGCAACCTCGGACGCGGCGTCGAGGCTGCAATGAAATATCACAAAGACTGCGAGCTTGTCGCGGTCTTCACCCGCCGCGATCCGAGGGACGTCACTACGGCGGGAGCGCCGGTTTATTCCGCGGACGATATCCTTGATTTCAAGGATAAGATCGACGTTCTCATCCTCTGCGGAGGAAGCGCGACCGATCTGCCCAAAATGACGCATACTCTCGCCGAGCACTTCAACGTGGTTGACAGCTACGACACCCACGCCACGATTCCCGAGCATTTCGAGCGCGTAAATGCGACGGCGGAGAAGTCGGGTCATATCGCAATGATCTCGGGCGGCTGGGATCCGGGTCTTTTCTCGATCGCGCGTCTCTATGCGTCGTCTGTCCTTCCCGAGGGCAAGGATTACACTTTTTGGGGCAGAGGCGTGAGCCAGGGACATTCCGATGCGATCAGACGCATCGAGGGTGTGCTTGACGCGAGACAGTACACCGTCCCCGTGCCCGCGGCTCTCGAGGCTGTGCGCTCGGGCGAATGCCCCGATCTCACAACAAGACAGAAGCACACGCGCGAGTGCTACGTTGTCGCAAAAGAGGGCGCAGATCTCGCCCGCATCGAGTTCGAGATCAAAAATATGCCCAACTATTTTGCCGACTACGATACGAGCGTGACCTTCATTTCTCTTGAAGAGCTGAAAGAGAAGCATTCCGCGCTTCCGCACGGCGGCTCTGTCATCAGAAGCGGAAAGAGCGGTCTTTCGGGCGAGCACAGCCACACGGTCGAGTTCTCTCTCGCTCTTGATTCGAATCCCGAGTTCACCTCAAGCGTTCTCGTTGCCTGCGCAAGAGCGATCGACCGTATGCACAAGAGAGGTGCGGTCGGATGCAAGACGATCTTCGATATCGCGCCCGCAGACCTTTCTCCGCTCTCTCCCGAGGAACTACGCAAGACGATGCTTTGATAGTCAAATTGCACAAAAATCGAATACTGTTTTTGTACAAAACAGAGAATTGCCCGTGGTTTTGAAACCTCGGGCAATTTTTTCCGTCTTATTAATTAATGGCAACTTACAAAAAATATTGACATATTATATATTTATTGATATAATATACTTAGGAATTAATGGGAGGACATGCCTATGACTCAAAATCAGAATAACAATAACGCGGGAAAGACCATTATTATCCCCGCTTTTTCCGACCGTGCAAGGAAGCTGACGGTTTTGGCTATCGGCATTTTCTCGGTGATTATGGTACTGTCGCTGATATTCGCGCCGTTCTATACTACCACCTTCTTCGATGAATTCGGAGATAAGGAACACAGCACGGTGCGTGCTGTGGATATCCTCCGCACACGCGATATTTCTCCCGACGGCGATATCTCGCTCGCGGGCGACCTTTTTTCGCTTGAATCGCTGATAATTTTCATTGCCATTATTATGCTCAGCGTTGTCGGAGCAGCATTGCTCTTTGCGGCGGCGAGAAAATATTCGGATACCGACGTCAAATTCTATTCCGCGATACAGACGGTGCTTTTCTATTCGACTCTCGTCTGCGGAATCTTCTATTTTGCCAGCCTGCTTCTCTCGGCAATCAGAAATGCGGGCACCGCGACCGCGCATTATGAGTGCACCAAGGGCTTTCAGTTCTGGGTCTGCTTTGCCTGCGCGATAATTTTTGCGTATATGACAAGACTTGTCACCTTCTCGGAGGAGGCTCCCAAGCCGAAGACACTTTCTGTCGGTGCGCGCATCGAGCTTTTCGCCTACGCAATGATTATCTCCGGACTTGCCGTTATGTGCGCGCTCGGCGACATCCTCTGGGTCAAATTCGATATCGAGATCGGTGACGTTTATTTCAACGGACTCGAAGCTCTGATGGGAAATATCGAGGTCACGGGCGGACTTCAGGTGCTCGTATTCTTCGTCCTTGCCTTCGTAGCGGCGAACGTGGCATTCTTTCTGCTTTCGCTGACCGCTCTTGCCGGCAGATCGCGTCTTTTCTATCAGATCTCGCTTGTCGAGATCATCGGCGGTGCGCTTACGACCTTTGTTATCGGACTTTTCGGTAAATATTTTGCGATCGCGCAGGAGATCAACGCCGATATCCTCAACAGCTGGATCTCCTTCCAGCTTGAGCAGTACGGCTTCGGCGGTCTGATCGACCCCGAGTCGATAGGGCTCGTTTACGATATTCAGAGTCCGTCGCATTGGTTCTTCATTGCGGCGATCGGTGTGCTCTGCCTTGTGCTGCTCCGTAAACCTTACACACGCGGAACAAAGGGCGAGCTTATCGTTGCCGTCGGCACGAACGCGGGCGTTTACGACCCGACTGCGGGTGAGGAGCAGATCCCCGAGGAAAACGCCCCTGCGGCTCCCGGCGATCACGATCCCTGCCCCTCCTTTACAGATATCGACAGAAAATTTGAAACTCTTAAAACCGACCTCGAAGTTCTGCAGAACTCGGCTTTTGAGTCGCTGACCCTCCCCGAACTTGTCAATTTCGTTGTAAATTACGCGCGCGATTCGCGTCTGCATCTTTATTACACCCCCGAGGACATCGCAACCTTCATTGCGGGTCTCGGAACGACCAGGCTGACCATCCTGCAGGGTATGAGCGGTACGGGTAAGACA
>JAZSMP010000049.1:0-2965 GCA_045535915.1 Eubacteriales bacterium
ACGAATAATCGGCAAGCCTTTCATATATATAATGAAGAAGAGCCCCGCTCCGATCAGAAATATCGGCAGAATACTCCCGATTATGTTGGAATTTATAAAATCAAGCACGTTATCACCTCTTTATATAACATATGCTCGAAAATTGTTGGCAATTCCTTTCTTGGGTGCTAAAAATTATGTGAACAATATGTTAATTCGAGGGAAAAGTACTTGATTTTTTGAGAATTTGTAGTACAATTATAGGCGTGAGTTAGCACTCGAGCAAAAAGAGTGCCAAAAACCATAGTAAATTTTTGAGGCATATGCCTTTTACATTTTAGGAGGAAGAAAAATGAACATCAAACCGCTTGCAGACAGAGTAGTTATCAAGCTCGTCGAAGCTGAAGAGAAGACCCAGAGCGGCATTATCCTTACCGCAAGCGCGCAGGAAAAGCCCCAGATCGCAGAAGTAGTTGCAGTCGGCCCCGGTAAGAAGAACGACGACGGAGTTATCATCCCCGTTGCTCTCGAGGTTGGACAGAAGGTCATCGCGGCTAAGTACTCGGGCACCGAGGTCAAGCTCGACGGTGTTGAATACACCATCATCGCAGAGAAGGATATTCTCGCGGTTATCGAATAATTGAAAGGAACCTATTGAATTATGGCTAAGGATATTTACTACGGAATTGATTCCAGAAACGCCCTTCTCCGCGGCGTTGATAAGCTTGCCGATACCGTCAAGATCACTCTCGGCCCGAAGGGCAGAAACGTAGTTCTTGACAAGAAGTACGGCGCACCCCTCATCACCAATGACGGCGTTACCATCGCAAAGGAGATCGAGCTTGACGATCCCGCTGAAAACATGGGCGCCCAGCTCGTTAAGGAAGTTGCTACCAAGACCAACGATGCAGCCGGCGACGGTACAACCACCGCAACCCTCCTCGCTCAGGCAATGATCCACGAGGGTATGAAGAACGTTACAGCAGGCGCGAACCCCATGGTTCTCCGCAAGGGTATGAAGAAGGCTATCGACCGCGCTGTTGAGTGCCTCGCAGATATCTCCAAGCCCGTTTCCGGCTCCGAGGATATCGCTCGCGTAGGTACCATCTCCGCAGGCGACGAGGTTATCGGTACCCTTATTGCAGACGCAATGGATAAGGTTACCGCAGACGGCGTTATCACCGTTGAGGAGTCCAAGTCGGCTGAAACCTCCTCCGAGGTCGTTGAGGGTATGCAGTTCGACCGCGGATATATCTCCCACTATATGGCAACAGATATGGAGAAGATGGAAGCTGTTCTCGACGACGCCTTCATCCTTATCACCGATAAGAAGATCTCCGCAGTTCAGGATATTCTCCCCCTCCTCGAGCAGATCGTTCAGGCAGGCAAGAAGCTCCTCATCGTAGCAGAGGACCTCGACGGCGAGGCACTCACCACCATCATCCTCAACAAGCTCCGCGGTACCTTCACCTGCATCGCTGTAAAGGCTCCCTCCTTTGGCGAGAAGAGAAAGGAAATGCTCCGCGATATCGCTATCCTTACCGGCGGTCAGGTCATCACCTCCGATCTCGGTCTTGAGCTCAAGGATGCTACCATCGCTGATCTCGGCCGTGCACGCCAGGTCAAGGTTACGAAGGAAAATACCATCATCGTTGACGGCGCAGGTGACTCCGATGCCATCAAGGATCGCGTAGCGCAGATCCGCGGCGAGCTTGAGAACACCACCTCGAGCTTCGACAAGGAAAAGCTCCAGGAAAGACTTGCAAAGCTTGCAGGCGGCGTAGCCGTTATCAAGGTCGGTGCTGCTACCGAGGTCGAGATGAAGGAAAAGAAGCTCCGCATCGAGGACGCTCTCAACGCGACCCGCGCGGCTGTTGAAGAGGGCATCGTTCCCGGCGGCGGAACAGCTTACCTCAATGTTATAGGCGAAGTTGCAAAGCTTCTCAAGACCGTTGACGGCGACGAGAAGACCGGTGTTTCGATCATTCTCAAGGCTCTCGAGGCTCCCGTACGTCAGATCGCGTCTAACGCAGGCTTCGACGGCGGCGTTATCGTTGACAAAATCGTTTCCTCCCGCAAGGCAGGCTGGGGCTTCGACGCATACAATGAGGTTTACTGCGATATGATGAAGGCAGGAATCGTTGACCCCACCAAGGTTACCCGTTCCGCACTCCAGAACGCAGCTTCCATCGCGTCCACCATCCTCACCACCGAGGCTGTTGTAGCTAACCAGAAGGAAGATCCCGCAGCTGTGGCTGCTGCTAATGCAGCGATGAACGCAGGCGGCGGAATGTATTAATAAATGCAAAAGGCAAAACGCTAAATGCAAAATGAAAATCAAGGGAGTCGGATTCGGCTCCCTTGACTTTTTTCGGTGAGTATGATATAATGATGAAAAAGGAGGTGCGGGAATGGAACACCGTGTAATAAAACTGAATCGGTTCGCGGCGTTATTGCGCCCTGCTGTGCTTTTGTGCGCGGGAGTGTTCTGGTTGTTTTTCATAATTTTCGGGGCTATCGAAGCCAAAGGCGATATGGGACTTTTTGCTTTTTACGCCATTGAAGGACTCGGAGCTCCCCTGATAATCTTTTTGTGTATTGCGCTGTTAAATACGCGAAAGATCGCTCTTGATAAGGATTTTATGGAATTCGTCTATCATCAAAGCGCGCCGAGCAACAATATGAGCCGAAGAAGCAGACGTGTTCGCGTAAAGTACACCGTCACAGATATTGAAAACCTCCGATTTGAACAAAACGTACTTGAAAAGATATTCAACTGCGGTCATTTCAGCTTTAAAGGGAATACGGTTTATGAATCAAAATCGGATGTATTTGAGCCTTTGATCGAATTTACCTTCTACGGATTGACTCATTTCCGTCAGACCAAAAAAGAAATCTGCGACATTCTCGGAGTAAACGAATCCGAAAGAAACACGGATATTTGAGCAAAGGCTCAAATATCCGTGTTTTATTATTTCAGATTTTC
>JAZSMP010000267.1:0-12039 GCA_045535915.1 Eubacteriales bacterium
TGACCTCCTCTCCGAGTACGAGTTCCCGCGCGATGACATTCCGATCGTTCGCGGTTCCGCACGTGTTGCTCTCGAGTCCGCAAGCACCGTTCCTTCCGCTCCTGAGTATGCTTGCATCGCAGAGCTCATGAACGAAGTTGACGCTTATATCCCCACTCCCGAGCGTAAGGCTGACCTCGACTTCCTTATGCCCGTTGAGGACGTATTCTCCATCTCCGGCCGTGGTACCGTTGCTACCGGTCGTGTAGAGCGTGGTACTGTTAAGGTTTCCGACACCGTTGAGATCGTTGGTCTCACCGAGGAGAAGAGAAACTGCGTAGTTACCGGCGTTGAGATGTTCCACAAGCCCCTTCCCCAGGCAGAAGCAGGCGATAACATCGGTTGCCTCCTCCGTGGCGTAGCTAAGGACGAGATCGAGCGCGGACAGGTTCTCTGCAAGCCCGGATCCGTTAAGCCCCACACCAAGTTCAAGGGTCAGGTTTACGTTCTTACCGAGAAGGAAGGCGGCCGTAAGAAGCCCTTCGTAACCGGTTACAGACCTCAGTTCTACTTCAGAACCACCGACGTTACCGGTACCATCGAGCTTCCCGCTGACGTTGAGATGTGCCGTCCCGGCGACAACGTAACCTTCGGCGTTGAGCTCATCACTCCTATCGCATGCGAGCTTGGTCTCCGTTTCGCTATCCGTGAGGGTGGTAGAACCGTTGGTTCCGGTGTCGTATCCGAGATCGTTGAGTAATTATTATTAACTTAATAATTCGATTTATAAAAGATCGGATGCACTCCGGTGCATCCGATCTTTTCAAAGAATATAATATTAATATCTTTGGGGACGGTGAAATTCCGTACCGGCGGTATAGTCCGCGAACGTCAAAATTGACGCCGACAGGGTGAGATTCCCTGACCGACAGTAAAGTCTGGATGGGAGAAGATAGGCAATCGCAATACCTTCTCTCCATTAATTAATGGAGGATTTTTTTATGGCAAAAAACTACAGATACTACATTCGCAGACTCGTATTGTGCTCCATGTTTGCCGCAATGGCTTACTGCGTCGCATTTATATTCAGAATTAACGTAAGCTTTCTTACTTTTGATGCTAAAGACGCAATCGTATGTATAGCGTCCATGATTCTCGGCCCCGGCGCGGGCGCGGTTATTTCTTTGATCGTTGCTACACTTGAGCAAATAACCGTGGGTGATACCGGTTTTTGGGGATGGCTTATGGACTTTGCATCTACCGCAACCTTCTCTGTTGCGGCAAGTTATATCTATTCAAAGAGAAGAAATATTTCAGGCGTTGCAATCGCTCTCGCGTCTTCGGTGATCGCGACTGTTACCGTAATGATGCTTTGCAATTTGCTTATTACGCCGATATATATGCAGGTTGAGCTGATGCAGGTCATTGAACTGCTGCCCACACTGCTGCTCCCCTTCAATCTTACTAAATCTGTACTTAACGCGGGATTGGTTCTCGCTCTCTATAAACCGCTGATTACTGCATGCCGCGCGGTCAAGCTTGTGCCCAAAAAGGAAAGTTCCGACGGGGAAAAGCAATCTTTCTGGAGTATGCGTTCGCTCGTCTTCATCCTTATAGCGATCGTACTTATTTCCGCGTCTGTATTCTATATGATCTACGGCATGGGCGGACAGTTTGATTTCAGCTGAAAATATATAACCGACCCGGTTGCGGGTCGGTTTTGTTTACAAGTTAATGTTGAATTTCGGGTGATATTGGTGTATAATATAACCATCACTTAAAGGAATTACCAAAATGAAAAAGAATTTTATACTTAAAGCGATACTTTGGATCGTTCAGGGATTTATCGTAGGACTCGGTGCAATACTGCCGGGCATCAGCGGAGGAACTCTTTGCTATGCCTTCGGCATTTACGACCAGATCCTCGAAGTCCTTTCAAGTCCCTTCAAGGGCATCAAAAAGCATTGGAAGATGCTGATTTTTGTCGGTGTCGGAGGAGGTCTCGGATTTGTCGGCTTCGCGGGAATTACCGAACAGCTTCTTAAATGGAACGAAGCTGTAGTGCTCTGCGTTTTCGTCGGACTTATCGCGGGCACCGTACCCGAGCTCTGGCACGACGCGGGAAAAGAGAAGAGAAATAAGTTTTCGATCCTCTCACTCGTTATCAGCTTTATCGCGATTTCCGCAGTATTTTACCTCTTCAAAAATGTTCTTCAGCTCACAATTGCGCCGAATTTTGTCGGTTGGCTCATCTGCGGAGTTCTCTGGGGACTGAGCTTCATCGTCCCGGGCTTTAGCTCATCTACCCTCCTGCTTTTCTTCGGAATCTATGAGCAGATGTCGCACGGTATTTCGCATCTCGATTTTGCTGTCCTCATCCCGCTCGGATGCGCAATGCTCGCGACTCTCCTGCTTTTCTCGAAGCTGATGAAGCTTGTTTTTGACAAGTATCACTCGATCGTCTCGCACGCGGTTATGGGATTCGTAATCGCAACAACTCTTATGATCCTGCCCTCGTTTAATACGACTGTGGGTAATATCCTCGTATATCTCGGATGTATCGCGGGCGGTGCTATTGCCTCTTTCTGTTTTAACATTCTTTGCGAAAAAATAAGATCAAAGGCAGACGGCGAATAATTTGTCGAAAAGGTCTTGACATTTGCAATCAAACGTGATATAATATATTGCTTAATAAATCTAAATAATAGTTTCTTATCAAGAGCAACCGAGGGACAGGCCCGGTGACGTTGCAGCAACCGAGCGTAAGGACAAGGTGCTAATTCCTGACAGATGAGTTTTTGAGACCTCGTCTGCGCGAGGTCTCTTTTTTGAGAAAGGAAAAGAAAAATGGAAAAGAACCGCAGATTATTTACATCCGAATCTGTAACCGAAGGACATCCCGATAAGATATGTGATATGATCTCGGATGCAGTCCTCGATAACCTTCTCGCGCAAGATCCCATGTCCCGCGTAGCATGCGAGGTATGCTGCACCACGGGTCTCATCGTCGTAATGGGCGAGGTCACCACCAACGGTTATGCTGACCTCCAGACCATCGCGCGCGAAACCGTTCGCGAGATCGGTTACGACCGCGCAAAGTACGGTTTTGACTGCGACAGCTGCGCAGTTATTTCGTCGCTTCACGGTCAGTCACCCGACATCGCAATGGGTGTTGACAAGGCATTCGAAGCAAAGAACGGTGAAATCACTGACCAGTATGACACAGGCGCAGGCGACCAGGGACTTATGTTCGGCTACGCATGCAACGAGACTCCCGAGCTTATGCCCCTGCCCATTTCACTTGCACACAAGATGGCAAAGAAGCTCACCGAAGTTCGTAAGAACGGCACTCTCAAGTATCTCCGTCCCGACGGAAAGACCCAGGTCACCGTTGAGTACGAGGATGACAAGCCCGTACGCGTTGATACCGTTGTCGTATCCTCCCAGCACGACGCGGCTGTGACTCTCGAGCAGATCCGCGCGGATATCGAGGAATACGTAATCAAGCCCACCGTTCCCGCAGAGCTTCTCGATGAAAACACCAAGATCTACGTCAACCCCACCGGACGTTTCGTTATCGGCGGCCCCATGGGCGACAGCGGACTTACCGGACGTAAGATCATCGTTGATACATACGGCGGATACGCACGCCACGGCGGCGGTGCTTTCTCGGGTAAAGATCCGACTAAGGTTGACCGTTCCGCTTGCTATGCCGCAAGATACCTTGCAAAGAACGTCGTTGCCGCAGGTCTGGCAGACCGTTGCGAGATCCAGGTTGCTTATGCGATCGGTGTAGCTCGTCCCGTATCTGTTCTCGTTGACACCTTCGGTACTGCTAAGGTAGCCGAGGAAAAGATCGCTGACGCACTGGGCCGTCACTTCGATCTCCGCCCCGCAGCTATTATCGAACGCTTCGGTCTCCGCCGTCCCATCTACTCGAAGCTTGCCGCTTACGGCCATATGGGAAGAGAAGACCTCGATGCTCCCTGGGAGCGCCGCGACCTCGCGGAACTTCTCAAGGCAGAACTTCTTTAATCTGTAACCTCATACCCGCACCTCGCGTATAATGACATTGTATGGGGGTGCGGTATGTTGGTTTTGGATATTATTGTTTCGGGATTTGCGGCATGGGGAGTGTTTTGCGCGGCTAAATTTTTAGCCGACGGATTTATTACCCCAAAAAGTGCACGTCCCAGACCGACCGTGATCCTCACGGGTAACGAAAGCGAGCGCGAGATTCTCGAGCTTTTCGAAAATGCGCGGAAGGCGATCATCCCAAACCGCGGAGAGATACTTTTTCTTGTTCCCGATGGTGAGATTTCGCATATGATCGAAGGTCTCGAACTCGACGGTATCCGCATAGTATATGAAAATGAAAGGAAAGGCAAATGAACGAAAAAAATGAATACGGCGGCTTTGATTCTTTTGTTGACAGCCTTCCTTTGAAGGGCAGAGCCGCGGAACCTATACAGCAAACGCCCGATAACAGAATGAAGGGCACCGTCGAGGGTATCCTATATCGGAATGACGATAACGGGTATATGGTCGCGACCGTAATAACCGATTCGGACGACCTCGTGAATATCGTGGGAATTCTGCCGGGCGTTGACGAGGGCGACACTATAACGTTTTCGGGCAGATGGGAAAACAACGCGCGTTACGGCAAACAGTACCGCGTGCTTGAATATATGACCGAAATGCCGACAGAGGCGGCTGATATTGAAAGATATCTCGCTTCGGGTGCCATCAAGGGCATACGTGCCAAGACCGCGCGAAAGATCGTTGAGGAATTCGGCGCAGACACCGTGGACGTCATAGAAAACCATCCGGATTGGCTTGCGCGCCTTCCCGGTATCACTCCCAAGCGCGCGCTCGAAATATCCGAGGAATTCAAGTCAAAATCGGATATACGTGCGACGGTCACATTCTTCAGAGAATATTTCGGTCCCGCAACGACTATGAAGATATACAAATGCTTCGGTAAGCATTCGGTAAGCATCGCGCGAGACAACCCCTACAGACTTTGCGAAGAGGTCAGAGGTATCGGATTTGATAAAGCCGACGCCATGGCACAGCGACTCGGCATAGCTCCCGATTCGAATGACCGAATCGACGCGGGAATAGTTTATATTCTCAGCTTCAATGCTGGTCAGAACGGCCATACCTGCCTGCCGAAGGACAAGCTTGTCGAGGCGGCATCCGAGCTTCTCGGTGTGCCGAAGGGGGCTGTTTCGGCAGAAGTTGACAAGCTTATCATGAAGAGCAGACTCTTTTCCGAAACTGTAGGAGAGGATATTTTTATATACGATTCGATCCAGTACAAAAACGAAAAATACATAGCCGAAAAGCTTTACCGCATCAAGCGCGGGTCAGCTCCGCTCGATTTCAAGGATATAGAAGCTTTCGTGCGCAAGGAAGAGGCGCAGAACCGCTTGGAATACGCTGATGAGCAGAAAAAAGCGATATTCAACGCCATGACCAGCGGCGTGCTCGTGCTGACGGGAGGTCCCGGAACCGGTAAGACCACCGTAGTTACGGCAATTATAAATATTTTTGAATGCCTCGGCCTTGAGGTTGCCCTTGCCGTGCCTACAGGACGAGCCGCCAAGCGAATGACCGAAGCGACCGGACGGGAGGCAAAGACTATCCACCGCTTGCTCGAAGTTGATTTCGGAGAGGGCGATAAGACTTCGAGGCGCGACGACAGCGCACCTCTCGTTTTCAAACGAGGCGAAAATAACTATCTTGATGAAGATGCAATAATTATTGACGAGGCTTCGATGATAGATACACCGCTTATGGCGTCGCTTCTTAAAGCGATCAGACCCGGTGCACGTATAGTCATAATCGGAGACGCCGATCAGCTCCCCTCTGTAGGCTCGGGACGTGTCCTCTGTGACATTCTTGATTCAAACACACTTCCGTCTGTTCGCCTTACCAAAATATTCAGACAAGCCGAAGAGTCGCTCATAGTGACCAACGCCCACGCGATCAATCGCGGTGAAATGCCCAGGCTTGACGTCAAGGACCGTGACTTTTTCTTTATGCCGAGATCTACAGATGCTCAGATAGCCTCAACAGTCGCACAGCTTTGCGCCGAAAGACTTCCGCGCGCATACGGCGATCCTGAGGGGATCCAGGTCATTTCTCCCACGAGACGCGGCAATTCGGGTACGGATGCGCTCAATTCGGCGCTTCAGGCGGCAATAAACCCTCCCGGCAGAGGCAAGAAGGAGTATAAATACCACGACACACTCTTCCGTACGGGCGACAGAGTTATGCAGGTGCGTAACAATTACGAGCTCGAATGGACGCGCTTCGGCAAGCTCGGAATGGGCATCTTCAACGGCGATATCGGCAAGATCAAGGATATCAACGTACCCGAAAAATATATAGAGATCGATTTTGATTCGCGCGAGGTTTTTTATGACTTTGCCGATCTCGAGGATCTTGAACTTGCGTACTGCGTGACAGTTCATAAGAGCCAGGGAAGCGAATATCCCACGGTCGTTATCCCGCTCGGAAACGTGCCTCCGATGCTTTGTACGAGAAATCTTCTTTACACTGCAGTCACACGTGCACAGAAGAGAGTCATAGTTGTCGGAATGGAATCCACGGTTGAAACCATGGTCGGCGGCTTGCGCTCGGCATTGCGTTATACGGGACTTTCAAGAAGACTCTCGGAGGTCGCCAAATAATGAAGCTCTATCCGATCACAAAGGCGAAACTATGGTTTCGCTGTCTTATCGCGGGTGAAAAATGTATCGCTTGCGGTGAGATGAACACCCGCGGGCAGGGTCTTATGTGTCGCGAGTGCGAGGATGACCTCAAGCGCTCACACCTCCTCATCTGTCCCGATTGCAACCGCTATGCACGCGATTGTCTTTGCTCGTCGCGGATAATGCAGAACAGCAATCTTGACATACTGATAAAATATGCCTTTTACGACGCTGAATTGCGCGATTCTGCACTCAACCGCATAATAAAGCGACTCAAACGCATTCCCGACAGACTCGCGTTTGCGTATTTCGCCGCAATACTCTCACAGCCGCTCTCATCTCTCGCGGCGGCACGCTCCTTTACGAAGGAGAATACCGTTATCGCGCATATTCCGAGAAGCAGAAGGATGATAGCGGCGGACGGTCACGATCAGGCAGAAATGCTTGCCGCCGCGATAGCCAAAAGGAGCGAATTCAGACATGCCGCACTTCTTCGCCGCCTCAGGCACGGCAAACAGCAGAAATACCTTCACGTGCACGAAAGGATCGAAAACGTCAAGGGAATGTTCGGCGTTGCAAAACGGTGCGATATTGCAGGAAAGAACGTCGTACTCGTCGATGACCTTGTAACAACCGGTGCGACTGTAAGCGAAGCGGCAAGGATCCTTTACGAAGCGGGAGCCGCGTACGTGGCGTGCATCTGCATTGCAAAATCGGATAAAAAGATATAAGAAGACGGTATACTTTTGGGTGTGCCGTTTTTCTTGTTTTTGCTGAAATACAATTTTAACTTATTCTGACATAATATGTAAAATCTCGAAAATAATCTTAAAAATCAAAGAATTTTTGATAATATTTTTTGAAAAAGGTTGCTTTTTGTCATGGAATATAGTATAATTAATATGTCTAATTATAAAATAGCGGTAATATGCCGTGGAGAATATATATGTGTAGTTTACCTTTCAGAAAGGATATAGGAATCGATCTCGGGACAGCGAGTTGCCTGGTTTACGTCAAGGGCAAGGGCATTGTGCTTTCCGAGCCTTCTGTCGTTGCCGTCGATCTTGAAACCGATGAAATAATTGCCATCGGCAGAGAGGCACAGATGATGATAGGGCGTACTCCCGCAAACATCATAACCGTCCGTCCTCTGCGTGACGGAGTTATCAGCCAGTATGACAGAACTCTCGAAATGCTTCAGCATTTCCTCCGCAGAGCCTGCGGACCGCTGCTGATCCCACCGAGAGTTGTTATATGTGTGCCTTCGGGAATTACCGAGGTTGAAGAACGTGCGGTTGAGGACGCGGTAAGAAACGCGGGCGCACGCGCCGCATACCTCATAGAAGAGCCTGTTGCGGCGGCAATCGGTGCGGGTATTGATATTTCTGCACCGAGCGGAAATATGGTAGTCGATATAGGCGGCGGAACGACCGATATTGCCGTCATTTCCCTCGAGGGAGTTGTCGTATCAGAATCTATAAAAGTAGCGGGTGACAAATTTGACGAAGCCATTATCCGTTACGTTCGTCAGAAATATAACATTCTTATCGGCGAGAGAACGGCAGAAAGTATCAAGATACGACTCGGTACGGTATTCAAGCCGACACGTCTCGAGCAGATGGACGTCAAGGGCAGATGTCTCGCTCAAGGATTGCCGAAGTACGTGACCCTCAACAATTACGAAATGCTTGAGGCGCTGCTTGGTCCTATCACTGCGATCATTGACGCTATCTGTCAGGTAATAGAGCGCACGCCTCCCGAGCTTGTTGCCGATATTATCAATAATGGTATCGTAATGACGGGCGGAGGATCATTGCTCCGTGGATTCGATAAACTGATAACGGATCTCACCGGTATCCGCACTTACGTGGCAAAGGATGCCATCTCTTGCGTAGCTATAGGAACCGGCAAGGCACTCGATCATATTAATATCCTTAGCGAGGGATCACTCAACTTCACCAGATCCCAGAAACGCAATGCCCGCTGAGAATGGAGTTTTAAATGGAAAACAGAAACAATTTCAAGCACGGCAGAAAGCCGATAAGCCGTGAGGGCGGAGCCGTCCGCGAGGTTGCCGAAGGAATTGTCTACGGACGCAACCAGGTTCGCGAACTGCTCAAAACCGACCGTGCAATTGATAAGATATACATCAGAAAGGGCGACCGCGAGGGTTCTGTTCTGCAGATCATCGCAATGGCTTCCGAAAAGGGCATTCCGATAGTTGACGTTGAGCGTGAAAAGCTTGACATGCTCTGCGGCTTTGCAAACCACCAGGGTGTTGCGGCTATGGCAGCAGAGAAGGAGTACTGCGAGATATCCGATATCCTCAGAATCGCCGAGGAAAGAGGAGAGGACCCCTTCATAGTCATTCTTGACGGAGTCGAAGATCCTTATAATCTCGGTGCCGTTATCCGTTGTGCTGAATGCGCGGGTGTTCACGGTGTTATCATTCCCAAAAGACGTGCGGTGGGGCTGACCCCTGCGGCGGCAAAATCCTCCGCAGGTGCGCTTGAGCATATGGCTGTTGCAAAGGTGGTCAATATCGCAGCTGCGATCGAAGAGCTGCAGGCTGCGGGCGTCTGGGTATATGCCGCAGAGGCAGACGGCGACGAACTCTACGGAGTTGACATGAACCGCGGTGCGGCGTTTGTCTTCGGAAGCGAAGGACGCGGAGTTTCCCGCCTCGTTTGCGATAAGAGCGACTACAAGATATCTATTCCCATGTACGGAAAAGTAAACTCGATGAATGTTTCGACGGCGGCGGCGGTGGTTCTTACCGAGGCGGCAAGACAGAAGCATTCGGCAAAATAATTAAAGGGTGGATCATAAAAAATGGCAGACGATAACAAGAGAAATGCGTTGTTTTCCAAGCTGTTCGCTAAGGAAAAGAAGGAATCGAAGACCGCCGATAACACCGAAGTTACCGATCTCGATGCTATAATGGCGCAGGTTGCGGATGAGCCCGTAACCGATACTCAACCGACTCCTTCAGTCAATGAGGAAGATTATGCCGCATGGCTCAACGAAGCTATGATCGCGGGGGAGGGCGAGCTTACCGAAGACTATTCGGATACCATCGCTGAGCTTTTCGGTGGTGAAACAGCAGATGAGCCTGCAACCGAAGAAGTAATTGATGTTCCCGTGCTTGAGGATTATGAAGCGGAAGAACTTTCCTCAGAGGTAGCTGAACCCGAGACTTATGCTGAACCTTACGCTTCCGAGGAATCTTTCGTTCCCTCGGAATCCGAATTTGTAAATTATGAATCCGATGAAGGTTTGCTTCTCGTCGAGGAAACGTACGCGGTGAATGAATCCGAGGCTTCCGAATACGAGTCCGTATATGAGGAGGAGACCTATGCTCCCGAGGAAGAACAGGTATTTGAAGAAGAACCTTCCGCTCCCGAAATTGACGAGGATACTGCCACACTTCTGACTGCTCTCGGATATTCCGAAGCAGATTCCGCAGATATCGGCAAGGTGACCGCCCGCAAGAAGGCTCCCAAAGCCAAGGTTACCGACCTTTCTCTCGCATACGGTTACGATGGCAAGGAATATATCTCGCAGGCTCAGACTGCACAGATCAAGGCAGAGTATTCCCGCGACCGTTTTAAGATGCTCGTCCGTCTCGGCGGAACCGCGCTTTTTGCGATACTTCTGTTTGTTTACGACGCTTTCGGAAAGAATTTCGGCGGAGCACTTGACGTAAAGATATATCCCGTTGTCAACATTCTGATGTCGCTTCAGCTTCTCCTGATAACCGCGGCGTTTTCCGCAAAACAGTTATTCCACGGCATCAATAATGTATTCAAGGCTGATCCCATAGTTCATTCGGTGAGTGCCGCGGCGGTCATCATTACCGTGCTTTATGATATCGTTCTTGCTATTGCGACTCCCGAGGCGTTCACACTTTATAATTTCCCTGCGGCGATCTGTCTGCTCCTCGGAGTGGTACACGATTACTTTACACTCGAGCGCGAGCTGTATGTTTTCGACAGACTTTCTTCCTGGCAGAGCGTTGCAACACTTGAACGAATTGACTCCGCAGGACTTGCCGCAGAACTCGGTGAAAACCGCGTCGGTGAAGCAGAACAGAAGATCGGTCAGGCGTTCCGCATGAGAAAGGCAAACTTTGCCGAGAATTATTTCAGACACATCAACCGACGCAATCCGATGGCGAAGATGCTTAATTTCATAATAGCTCCCGTCATTGCGCTTTCTCTCGTTGTGTTTATTATCTCGCTTGCATCGGATAAGACCGCGATTGAGGCGTTCAACGCATTCCTGACGGTCAACCTTTTCAGCATGCCCTCCTTCCTGCTCATCTCCATGAGCTATCCATTCTTTACCCTCGTATCAAAAAACCTCAATGCAGATTCAGTGATCTTCAGCGAATCCGACGTCAACGAATACAAGAAGCTTGATACCGTTGTGTTCGACGAATCAGATCTCTTTGACGATACTTCGCTTACCATAAACCGCATTTCGGTATGCGATAAGAACCGTATGCAGGACGTTTTCGACATCATGTGCGGTGTTTCCGCGCTCTATGACCGTGTCGGCGGCAGGATCGCGGGTGCGTTCAGAGCGTCCACATCAGAAGGTGACGTTCCCGAGGATGTAACCGTTCTCCGAGTTGACGACGGAGGATTTGAAGGATACGCCGGCGGCAGACACTATTGCGTCGGTTCGGATGCATATCTGACAGCACACGGAATTCAGGTCATGAGATATTATGACGATAAGTACATCGCCTCAAATCCCGGCGGAGTCGTTCTTCATATCGCCGTTGACGGCGCCGAGGTCTTCAAGCTTTATCTTACTTACAGAATCTCCGACAGCATCCTTTCTGTGATCAACGAGCTTTCTCTCGCGAATACCAGAATCGTTATGCGTACCATCGACCCCAACATCAATCTTGATCTTATTTCAAGGATTCTTACAAGTACCTTCGACGGCAAGCTGACTCTTGTACGTAAGCCATACAGCCCGAATTCGGCTCCTGTTATCGAAAACGAGGAGAGCGTAGACGGCGGCGTGCTTGTAAACGGTGAGAACCCCGAGTCCATCCTCGATATCGTCAGCGCATGCAAGCGCTACGGCATCTTCTCGAAGATGAATGCGAATATCAATATCACACTCTTCGCTATCGGCGTGCTTCTGTCCCTCTTCCTCGGAGTGATCGGCGCGCTTGCGGGTATCTCTTCCATCTATATCGTTCTTTTCCAGATATTCACGGTAGTACCGAGTATCGTTCTGGCAAATCTATTACTTAAATAAGGAATTATAAAATGTACGACAGCTCACTTTTGCGCTCGGTTCAGAAGCCCGGAAGATACTCGGG
>JAZSMP010000172.1:0-23782 GCA_045535915.1 Eubacteriales bacterium
ATAAACATTTTTGAAGATAAATCTTTTAAAAATTTTTGATATTCTTCGTTGTGAAATTCGCTAAATTCCTCTATGTATATGTCGAGGTTTGTTTTTAGCTCTAATATTTCTTTTTTTGTTAATGAGACTTTTACTGTTGTTTCGTTTGTGAACTTTGTCATTTTTTTTTATTCCTTTCTGCCCTATCGGCGACAATGAAATATCATATTCGGGAAGAACACTCCTGAACAGATTGTAAACAATATTATTTTGGACAGAGGTAAAAAGTGAGCAAAAACAAAGACAAACAAATTGTTTACAATGTGTTCGGGAATGGTCGGCCCGAATATGATATCATTTAAAGCCGATTGGACAGAAAGGAATAAAAAAAGCGAAACTTGGAAAAACTGCAAGAGGGCACGGGAGTTTTACTCCCCCGCCCCACTGCAGTTTTAAACGTAAACCACACAGCACTGCTCCGTGTCAAAGTGCTGTGTGGTTTTGTGGTTTTTTGTGCAAGTTGTACAAAAAAATTGTCGAAATTTGGTGAAATTGCTAATTGACTATATATATATAATATTATATAATATATATGTAAAGATTACCTGCCGTCTTCGTAAAACGGTAGTTTTACGAATGCGAGAGAAGGACTTTTATAAAACATCGGGCTATATTCTTGTTTTGACATCAGTTTTTGTTTGTTCATTTTCAACAAATATTCTAATCGTAAACTGTACAATTTCAACAAATTTATTTTTTTTGAAAAAATGTTTTGACTTTTGCTGATTTTAATGATATAATTTAATTGAAAATTATGTATTGTTGGAGGTAAATCTATCATGGCAATCAAAATGCGTTATCTTTACGCTTCAGGCAAAAAGAAATTCGTTACTATTGGCGAGATCATTAAACAAAAATTCGAACTCAGCGTAAATAATGCTGTAGATGTAATCCCGCCCGCTTATCCCTGTGACAAAGAAAGATTTGTTTTTATCGGCATCTCTGTTAAGGATGAACCCGAAAACAAAGTAAGACTGTTTTGCCAGCAACTCGACAAAACCAAAGCTGCTAACGTAGCTTTGATCGTAGATGGCAACGAAAAAGGTGCCAAGGCACTTAAAGATTTGCTCGTTTCGGCCGGCACGAACGTTTTCCCCGAAGTCTTCTTTATCAAAGGAGGACTCCCGTTCCTCGGTTCTCTCAGCGCTGATGAGAAAAAAGCCCTCGATGAGTGGCTTGATCGTGCGATTCAAACTCTTTAACGTTAACATTTCGTTCACAAATTACCCGGCAATTAAATTGCCGGGTAATTTTTATGATTTTCTCTTTTTTATTATATATGCCGTTACACCGACAAACAATGCCATAGTTGCTATTGCCGTCGCGGAGATTATTACAATGTCTTTAGTTTGGATACTATTGTTGTTTCTTGGTACCGTTGTGTACGGTGCCAACACATCTATTCCTATTTTATCTTCTCGTTGAGTTACTCTGATGTATTCTTTTCTGACACAGTCACTTTCCATATCGTTCCTGAATGTTCCGTTGTTTTTTCTGATCATATATTCCAACCAATATTCACAACTGGTCCAAGTAATACCGTCAACTACCTCACTAAAAGTTTGCACATAGGAAATTTTGATGTTATACAGTTGCTGCATTGTAAAGTCGATTTTCAGCTTACCGTCGGCTTCAATATATTCCTCACTGAATAATTTATTGAATTCGTTGGTTTTGCCGTTAATAGCGTAATCAATAAAGTCACAGAGTACTGTAACATATTCTTTCTGATCACTGGGTACGTCATCAAGTTTTTCTTTAGAGATCACAACAGTAATTCCGGTCTCCAGATTCTCAAAATAAATCTGCCTGTCAAGTTCAAGATATTCTTCATCCGACATTATATCAAAATCATAATCGGGTTCATAGAAAATATAAGTTTGATTTGAACCCGATTGAGGTTGCTCATCTTTCGAAAGAATCATGAGAGCGCAAAACGAGAGGATTACTACTCCCAGAACACTTCCGAATAAGATGCAAATGATCATAATCGATTTGCTTCTGTTTCTTTTGCCTGTTGTATTTATTCTTTCTGTCTTAATAGAAGAATTTTGACTGTTCATCGCTGAAACCTTCCTTTTTGCTTTTGTTTATCTTATCATAAATTTATTATTTTGGTATAATTCTTGTGTTAACTATCCATTAATTAGATAAATCATATGGATATTTAAGCATTTCTATTGAATTTTCTTCAAAATTGTGATATAATAATATGAAATGCTATGGAAGGACAAAATTTCATGAAGTATTTAGTATTAATCCCCGACGGCATGGCTGACTATCCCGTCGAATCATTAGGCTGTAAGACCCCAATGCAAGCTGCATACAAACCAATAATGGATAAATTAGCGAAGGAAGCATTTTTCGGGCTTGTTCAGAACGTTCCGGAAGGTATGGTTCCCGAATCCGATACCGCTAACATGGCGATACTTTCCTTCGATCCAAAAATCTATTCAAAAGGAAGATCTCCGCTTGAAGCGGTCAGCATGGGATTGACTCTTGGTGAAGCTGATGTGGCAATCAGAGCCAATACCGTATCTCTTTCGGATGCCGAACGCTTCGAAGATCGCATTATACTTGATAATGCTGCTGATGAGATCACCACTGAAGAGGCTGCAGTTTTGATTGAAGCTGTAAATAAAGAATTAGCTGATGAGTTCAAGAAACTTTATGTAGGCGTAGCGTACAGACATTGTCTCATCTGGAAGAATGCCGATGATAAATATAATTTTACACGTCCGCATGATATCATCGGTAAGCGTATAGGTGAGTATCTTCCCAATGATGAAAACGGAAAAGTCTTCTTGGATTTTATGAAGGCGACATGCGATATTCTCAACAAGCACCCGCTCAATGATGAACGAAGAAAAAATGGCAAATTACCTGCAAACTCTCTATGGCTCTGGAGCCCCGGTAAGCCCCTTGCTCTTCCCTCCTTCAAGGATAAATTCGGTTTAAACGCTACAGCTATATCTGCCGTGGACCTTATCAAAGGTATCGGCATTTGCGCTGATATGCAGACTGTGGATGTTGAAGGCGCCACAGGTACCGTGTCAACCAATTACGAAGGCAAAGCGCGGGCGGCAATTGATGCATTTAAAAACGGCAGCGATCTTGTGTATCTTCATTTTGAAGGTCCGGACGAACACGGACACGGAGGTCAGGCAGAATTAAAGACTAAAGCAATCGAATATATTGACTCAAGAGCTTTGGCGCCTATTCTTGATTATCTTGAAAATTGCGGAGACGATTACGGGATCATGATTCTTCCAGATCATCCCACCCCCATCTCAGTACGCACGCACACTCGAGAGCCTGTTCCGTATATAATTTACTCTTCAAAAAACTGTAATTCCGGAATTGACTCATACAGCGAATCTTCCTGCGCTTCCGGTGTTTATATTCCCGACGGATGGAAGCTTATGGAGTACTTTATTGATCTTTGCAAATGATCGGAGAAACTGACATGAATGAAAATGAAATTACTACCACTGAATTGCAAAATGCGAATAACCCTGCAAACGCAAGCGAAACGCAGGTAAAGAAAAAATCTACTTTTTTGGGCGAGTTCTTTGACTATTTTGAACTGTTTGTTTTTTCCGCATGTGCAGTACTGATCTTATTCAGTTTTGTAACCAGGCTTTGCCGTGTTGACGGTCCTTCAATGCTGAATACTCTTCACGACAGCGAAATGTTGCTTGTTTCTGATGTCCTTTATACTCCCGAGCGCGGCGATATTATCGTGTTCCATCAGACCGGTAACGATCCCGGCGATCTCAACGAACCCATTGTCAAGAGAGTCATAGCGACAGAAGGAGAATGGTTGCATATAGTCAAAAACAGTAATAAATCATTGACTGTTACAATATATGATTCCAATAAAGAAAATCCTATTGTTCTTGAAGAACATTACGCCAATTACGAAAACGGAACGGGAGTATATTCCTATCCCCAAGATCCGATACAGATACCGGAAGGATGTCTGTTTGTGATGGGAGATAACAGAGGTAATTCTCTTGACAGCCGAGCAAATGCTATTGGCTTTGTCGATCAAAGAAGAATTCTCGGAAAGGTTTTATTCAGACTCACACCTTTTGACAAATTCGGAGCAGTAGATTAATAAAAGAAAGGTTTATTATCATGCCTTCTCAGGTAATACAATGGTTTCCCGGCCATATGGCGAAAACGCGCCGTATGATTACCGAGAACATAAAAAACGTTGACGCGATAATAGAGATGAGAGACGCCCGAATTCCTCTCAGCTCCAAAAATCCGGAGATTGAACGACTTACGCAAAACAAGCCGAGACTGATCCTTCTTAATAAAGCATCTCTCGCCAATCCCGCGGATTCGAATAAATGGATAAAGTTTCTTTCCGGCAAAAATACCGTTTGCATCCTCACAGATTGCTCGGACGGAACAGGTTTTAATGAGATCATGCCAGCGCTCAAAAAACTGTGCGCAGAAAAGCTGGCTGCTTATGAAAGCAAGGGCATGAACGGCAGACACATCCGAGCCATGGTACTCGGCATTCCCAACGTAGGTAAATCTTCATTTATCAACAGACTTGCCGGCGGTAAACGCGCAAAAGTTGAGGACAGGCCCGGTGTTACGCGCGACAAGCAATGGGTACAAACAAAATACAATCTTGATCTTCTTGATATGCCCGGTGTACTTTGGCCAAAATTTGATGATCCCACAGTCGGCGAAAACCTTGCTTTGACAGGTGCTGTAAAGGACGACGTTATTGATACTGTTGAATTGTCTGCTATTCTTATAAACAGGCTTCGAAAGACGTATCCCGATCTTCTTTGCGCAAGGTATAAATTAACTGAAAATGATATTTCGGAAGATGTAACAGTCGGTGAAATTTTCGATATCATCGGAAAAAACCGTGGTTTTCTGCTCCGCGGCGGTGAGATCAACTACGACAGGGCCGCTGCTGTTATCCTCGACGAATTCCGTGCTGCAAAGATTGGCAGAATTACACTTGATCTTTGTCCCGAAGACGGAGGTAATCAATAACCATGCCGAGCTTTGATATTGAAAATGCTAAACGTGAGCAAGGTTTTAAATATGTATGCGGTATAGATGAAGCCGGCAGAGGTCCGCTTTGCGGTCCTGTCGTAGCAGCTGCATGTATTTTGCCCCCCGATGTTGACATACCGCGTCTCAACGACTCCAAAAAACTTTCTCCGAAAGTCAGATCACAGTTATTTGAACAAATCAAAGAAAAGGCTCTGGCTTACTCGATTGCTTACGGAACTGTTGAAGAAATCAATGAGTTGAACATATTGGAAACAACATTACTGGCTATGCGCCGTGCTGTCGATGATCTTGATATCAAGCCGGATTACCTGATAGTTGACGGCAATATATTCCGTGGATTTAATATTCCCGGAGAGTGTGTAATTAAAGGTGATTCGGTTTCTTCTTCGATAGCCGCTGCTTCTATTCTCGCAAAAGTCACACGAGATCTGCTTTGTGACGAGCTTGATGAAATGTATCCCGGTTACGGAATCAAACAACATAAAGGTTACGGAACCAAGGCACATATGGACGCTTTGAGAAAGCTTGGTCCCGCTCCTTGCCACAGAAAGCAATTTATCAGATTTCTTGATAAAACCAATTTATGAAAACAATAAATACTAAAAAACTCGGCGAAGTCGGAAAATTCGGTGAAGATGAAGCTGTAAAGCTACTATCTGAAAAAGGTTACGAGATTATCGGCAGAAATGTTATATGTAACGGTAATGAGATAGATGTCGTTGCGAGAGATATGAAATACATCATTTTTGTTGAAGTCAAGACAAGAACAGCTTACAAAGGTCTTTCAAGATTCGGTTCTGCAGCATCAGCAGTTGACAAAATAAAGCAGCAAAGAATATATTCAGCTGCGAAAGCCTTCTTGAAAGAAAATCCGCAACGCAGAGTACCGCGATACGACGTTATCGAAGTATATATAGAACAATCGGATAAAACTATAAACGTCCAAAGAATCAATCATATACCCAAAGCCTTTGGCGGCGGGAGATAAAGAGGTAAAAATGAAATTTATAAGCACAAGAGATACAAAAGGAGATACTTTAGTTTCGTCTGCTTTTGCCATTAAGCAAGGCCTTGCCCCTGACGGAGGACTTTATGTTCCCGAATTTATTCCTGAGATAGACAAGGAATTTGTCACTTCTCTTCTCGCTCTTTCTTACCCGGAAAAAGCCGCCAAGATCCTGTCTTTGTATCTTGACGACTTTACCTCTGAAGAACTGCTCGAATATGCCAATGCGGCTTATACCAACGGCGTATTCCCTGAGGAAGTCGCTCCTCTGGCATCCGTAAATGACAAGCAGTCGGTTCTCGAGCTTTGGCACGGTCCCACAGCCGCGTTCAAGGATTTTGCTCTTTGCATTATGCCACATCTTCTTACAGCATCCCTCAGGAAGCTCGGTGAAACCCGAACTGCTATGATTCTCGTTGCGACTTCGGGTGATACCGGAAAGGCAGCACTTGAAGGATACAAGGACGTCAAGGGCGTTAAAATCAAAGTGTTTTATCCCGTTGACGGTGTAAGCAAGGTTCAGAAGCTTCAGATGATCACTCAGGCGGGATCTAACGTAGATGTTTGCGCCATCAAGGGTAATTTCGATGATGCCCAGACCGGCGTAAAGAAGATATTCTCCAATCCTGAGATTGCCGCCGAACTCAATCGCAAGGGTTATTTCCTTTCCAGTGCGAACTCAATCAACTGGGGCAGACTTGCACCGCAGATAGTATACTATTTTGCCGCTTATTGCGAGCTTGTCTCAAAAAATACAATTACATACGGTGAAAAGGTCGATTTCTGTGTTCCTACCGGAAATTTCGGCAATATTCTGGCGGGTTATATTGCTAAGAAGATGGGCTTACCGATCGGTAAGCTGATATGCGCTTCAAATTCCAATAACATACTTACAGATTTCCTTGCAACCGGCGTTTATGACAGAAACAGAGAATTCCATACCACTATATCTCCTTCAATGGATATACTTATTTCAAGCAATCTTGAAAGACTTCTCTATTTCGCCGCCGGAAGCGGAACAGTTGTAAATTGTATGAAATCTCTCTCGGATACCGGTGCGTATTCGATTGATGTAGATATCCTCAAAGAGATCTCGAGAGACTTTTGCGGATATTATGCAAACGAGACCAATACTACCGAAACGATCTCTAACACATACGATACTTATAATTATCTTGCAGATCCTCATACGGCAGTAGGTCTGTACTGCGCGGATAACTACGCTAATGAATGCAACTCGGCAAATCATATGGTAGTATTGTCGACCGCCAGTCCCTTTAAATTTGCTGCCAGCGTTTACAAGGCACTGACCAAATGCATTCCTCCCGAGGGCTATGAAGCTCTTACAGCGCTTTCTGAATTGACAAACGAACCTATCTCAACACCTTTGGCGGGTCTTGATAAGAGGACAGTGAGATTCTCGAGAGTCTGCACCCCCGAAGAGATGGCTGACGATTTGTTTGAGCATCTTGACGATTAAAAACCGGTTGCCATAAGGCAACCGGAAAATGATTATTCATATCGAGGCTTAAATGTTGTGCATGCGGTTTCTCCGCTGTTTTCTGCCTTTGAAGGACCAACGATGATCTGTTTTGCGGTACAATGTGTTTCGCAATCGTGATACTTACAGTTCTTAACATCACAAAGAATTCCTTCTATATGATCGTGAGTACTGTGACAGCAAACATTCTTCTTATCTATTTCGTTCATTTTGCTTCTCCTTTCGTATTTATCGCAATTATTATGTTACAGTTTCGTTTACTATATTCATTTCAACAAGGAGGTTTATCATGGCTATATTCACAATAGCCGATCTGCATCTTCCGGGCAAAGAAGGCGAGAAAAAGTCTATGGAAGTTTTCGGATCCCGTTGGATCGCCGGTACAGATAAACTGAAAAAAAATTGGAATGCAATTATTTCACAAGAAGACTATATCATCATTCCCGGCGATATTTCATGGGCAATGACACTTGAAGAAGCTTATAACGATTTTGCAATGCTTAATTCTCTTCCGGGCACAAAAATAATCGGAAAAGGAAATCATGATTTTTGGTGGGCGACCGCTTCTAAGATGTATAAATTCTTTAAAGACAATCATTTCGATTCTTTAAAAATATTATACAACAATTCCTTTGTAATAGAGAATAAACTTATATGCGGTTCAAGAGGTTGGTTTGCGGAAGAATCAAATCAGAAGACCGTCGGAGACGTATCTTGGACGAAAATCACAGAGCGAGAAACAATGCGTTTGAAGATGAGTCTTGAAAGCCGCCAAGATGTTACCGGCATTGAAAAAATCGTGTTTCTCCACTTTCCTCCCATCTGGAGCAATTCTATATGCAGTGATATCATTGATCTATTGCATGCACATAATGTATCAAAATGCTATTACGGTCACATTCACGGCATGTATTCCTCTGATGCCAATTTCGATTATGAAGGGATTAGATTCGAGCTTATATCTGCGGATTACCTCGATTTTTGCCCTAAGAAAATCATACTGTAATTTTCAAAATGTAAATATTTTTTAAGCATATTTGATATTTTTATTAAATCGCTTGACATATAATAAAAAAAGAGTAAAATATATTAGAATGTATTCATTTCGAAAGGAATATAAAAATGACTATCAGAAAAACTGAAATCAACGAAAAATCTCAGGCAGTAGTAGAATTCTCTTTTGACGCTGCAGCAATCGAAGCTGAAAAAGCAAAGGTTTTTCGTAAGAAGGCTAACTCCTTCAACGTTCCCGGATTCAGACGCGGCAAGGCTCCCCGCTCTGTAATCGAAAAGATGTACGGAACCGGCATTTTTCTTGAGGATGCAATTAACGAGCTCATCAATGCCAACTGGGAAGAGATCATCAACGCTTCCGGCAAAACTGTTGTTTCCAGCCCCGAGTTTGACATTGTTTCAATCGAAGATGAGGTTGTTATGACCGCTGTTATGGCAGTCAAACCCGAGATCGAGCTTGCAGATTACAACGGCATTGAGGTAGAGGCAGTTCTCGCTCCAGTTACCGACGAAGAGATCGATAATGAGATCGAAACCGTACGACGCAGAAACGCTCGCGAGACCGATGTTACAGACCGCGCAGCCGCTATGGGCGATATCGCTGTTATCGACTACGAAGGCTTTGTTGACGGCGTTGCATTCGACGGTGGCAAGGATCAGGGTCACAGACTTACTCTCGGCTCCGGTCAGTTCATTCCCGGATTCGAAGAGGGCGTAGTAGGTCACAACGCCGGCGAAGAGTTTGACGTTAACGTTACATTCCCCACTGAGTATCACGCTGAAGAGCTCGCAGGCAAGGAAGCTGTATTCAAAGTAAAGCTTAACTCCATCATCTTCGAGGAGCTTCCCGAGCTTGACGATGATTTCGCTGTAGAAGTTTCCAGCTTCGATACTTTTGCTGAATATCGTTCAGATGTTGCGACTAAAATAGAAAAGCGTCATCAGACCAACGCTGACCGAGAGGTTGAAGAAAAGGTTCAGAATGCTCTTGCAGAAAAGGTTACCGCTGTAATTCCCGATGCTATGATAGACCGTGAGGTTGAGGCTATGGTTCGTGACGGCGAATCCAGAATGCAAATGCAGGGTCTCGATTTCAAGACCTATCTTCAGTACTTCGGTATGGATCTTGACGGATACAAGGCGCAGGTTCGTCCCGCTGCTGAAACAAGAGTCAAGACTGAACTCGCACTTGAAAAGGTTGCTGAACTCGAAAAGATCGAGATCTCCGAAGAGGACATTGAAAATGAGTATCAGCAGATCTGCGCAGATTACAATGTTGAGATCGACTACGCAAAGAGCGCGCTTCCTTCCGAAGAGATCGTCCACACTCTCACTATGCGCCGCGCGGTTGAGGCAGTTAAGTCTGCAGCTAAGATTACTTATCTTGACAAGGCTCCCGAGGAGCCCGAGACTTCCGAGGACGCAGAATAATCCATTAATTTTAACGGAGGTATCTTTATATGGAAAACAACAGCAAGGATATTATGAGAGGAGCTTTGGTCCCCATGGTTATCGAACAGAGCAGCCGCGGCGAACGCTCCTTTGATATCTTTTCCAGACTTCTTAACGACAGGATTATTTTCCTGTCAGATGAAGTAAATGATACTACCGCATCTCTCGTTATTGCACAAATGCTTTATCTTGAATCGGTCGACCCCGATAAAGATATTTCCTTCTATATTAACAGCCCCGGCGGTTCCGTAACCGCCGGTATGGCTATTTATGACACAATGCAGTTCGTAAAATGCGATGTATCTACAATTTGTCTTGGTATGGCGGCAAGTATGGGAGCGTTTTTGCTTGCAGCAGGCGCAAAAGGCAAGCGTATCGCTCTTCCTCACAGCGAGATCATGATCCACCAGCCGCTCGGTGGCAGCAAGGGTCAGGTCTCCGATGTTCTCATTCATACCGAGCTCTTGCTCCGTACTCGCTCTACTCTCAATGAGCTTCTTGCGCAGAATACGGGCAGAACTGTTGAAGAGATTGCTCGCGACACAGAAAGAGATAATTTCATGACAGCCAAGCAGGCTCTCGAGTACGGCCTGATCGATAAGATTATCGAACATCACGTATAACCCCACAGAAAGGCTATTCATAAAATGGCATCAAATAACAATTCCTCTCTTCCCCGTTGTTCTTTTTGCGGTCGCGAAGAACATGAGGTGAATTTTCTCATCCCTTCGGGTACAGGGCTTTATATTTGTGATTTTTGTGTTGATACGTGCCGCGAGATTATCGACGAAAGCCTCGCTATGATGAATTCGGATATTGAATCCGATGACGATGTTCTGTCTCTTGACACTTTACCCAAGCCTACCGAAATCAAAAACCTTCTTGATGAATATGTAATCGGACAGGATAACGCCAAAATTGCTCTTTCTGTTGCTGTTTACAATCATTATAAGAGAATTCTTACAAAGAAGCCCAAATCAAAGCACGATTCAGAGGATTCGGATTCCGTCGAACTTCAAAAGAGCAACGTTCTTCTCATAGGTTCTACCGGCGTGGGCAAAACCTATCTTGCCCAGACTCTTGCAAAATCTTTGAAAGTTCCTTTTGCAATCGCTGATGCCACGACGCTCACTGAAGCTGGATACGTAGGTGAAGATGTCGAGAACATCCTTTTGCGCTTGATTCAGGCAGCAGATTTCGATATTGAAAAAGCTGAACGCGGAATCATCTATATTGATGAAATCGATAAGATTTCGAGGAAGAGCGAAAACCGCTCTATCACCAGAGATGTTTCGGGTGAAGGTGTTCAGCAGGCATTGCTCAAGATTCTTGAAGGTACAACAGCTAACGTTCCCCCTCAGGGCGGAAGAAAACATCCCAATCAGGAATTCATTCAGATCAATACAGAAAACATTCTTTTTATCTGCGGCGGTGCTTTTGACGGTCTTGATAAGATCATTGACAAACGTCACGGCTCGCAAACGATCGGTTTCTCCGGCGAACTCAAGAAAAAAACTGCGGATAGGCACGGAATTGATTACTCCGATGTTACTCCTCACGATATCGTAAAGTACGGTCTCATCCCCGAGCTTGTTGGCAGAATTCCCGTTATTGTTGCTCTTGACAGCCTTGATAAAGAATCTTTGATCAGAATTATCAAGGAACCCAAGAATGCATTGACACGTCAATACATCAAACTATTCTCATTGGATAACATAGATCTTGAATTCGATGATACTGCTGCCGAAGCGGTTGCTGAACTGGCTATCGAAAGAAACACCGGTGCAAGAGGTCTCAGATCTATCTTCGAAAGCGCTATGATGAAATTGATGTACGAATTGCCGTCCAGAGATGACGTCTCCAAAGTTATTATCACAGGTGAATTTATCAAAGGTAAAGATGAACCGAAGATCGTTCTCAAATGAACATAGGGTAGATGCCAAGCATCTACCCTATAATATTATTTACACTTTAAGTTGCAGGAACTTATTTCCTTGGGAATCTGCGAGCAGAATTCACCGCTCGGAAACGCCATATTGTTAAATATTGCGCAGGGATTTTCTTCGCAAGGCGTGATGCATTCCTTATCGGGTACGCAGTATTCGGTAGCATTAACCAAGAGCTGCGCAGATCGTATCAGTCTGATAATTGAAAATATTCCCAGAGAAACGGTAAGATATCTGTCGCTGTCACCATTACAATCTGTGATCGGAAGTTCAAGCTGACTCATTACTTTTTCCGGAATATCGCAACAGCAGCAACAACATCCCGAAGGTATCGCCCCCTTGTCGAAAACCTTCACATCCAGAACGATGGGATCGGTTGCTTCAACTACCGCTTTCGGCAAGCGAGACTCGCAATTGTTTATTTCCTTGTGTGAACAATAATTAACTTCATCGTTATCCGACTTAAATATATTTACGTGTTTTTCTCCACCAAAGAGAACGACCTTTTTGTCGACCGCAACTACGCCCTCAAACTCATGGGGCTTATTGCTGCCAACACACGCTTCAAATAAAAGTTTGATATAATACCTTATATTTACAGTATAAAAACCGCGATTGAAACGAACCTTGTCAACATCAATGTACGTCCATGCAATGTATGCATCCTTTGCCCGGATATTTCCGGTGCGGTTAATAACATCTTTACCGTAATCGCTGAGGCTTACCCTAACGTTTTCGTAGCAGTCTCTGTCACGGCAACTGTCATATATACGGTCTGCCTCTATGCAACATACATCATGACAACCGCGTGCAAATGCGCCATTATCATTAAATCTCGAATCCGGCATAAAATGTACCTCCTTTAAGAATTCGGATAAACTCTATCCTCTAACATTCTATGCAGATAAAAGAAATTTGACATAAGAAGTCGAAAAATTTTTATATATGTCAAAACAATTGATACATAAATTTTTAACTTGACTTTATTACGATAAAGTAGTATAATATATTATAGATTTCTCTTGCGTTTAAGCTCATATTTCTTTCTCGTAGCTTCTCCCCCGCGGATGTGTCTTTCGGATTTATTGGTTGCAAGTAATTCAGCAACCTGTAAATAAAGCGTTCGATTTGTTTTCTTTAAAGTTTGTGACACGTCTTTATGTACTGTGCTTTTACTGATCCCGAAATACAGAGCAGTACTTCGTACCGTTGCACAATTCTCCAGCATATATATTGCAATATTTTCGCATCTTTCCCTATCTGGTGAATAATATATCATAGCTTTGCCCCTATAACAATTTGCTATAATATATGTTTGTTATATTTTAAAAATGCTTATATAACGGTGATTATTTTATGAATGATTCAATGGACAACATTATTTTTGAAGGCATAACTTCGGTTTCCGCTGTTATCAATGCAGCAAAGAAAAACAAATCACGTCGGGAAATTATCAGTGTTTATTTTGACCAAAATAAGATCAAAAAAGAGCGCGGCAGATATTTATTTTTGAAGAGCGCAGCGGAAGAACTTGGATTTGATCTTAAAATAGCAACTTCGGATGAAATCAATGCTCTCTCTTCCGGAAAGACTCACGGAGGTATACTTGCCGAGGTTTCTCCGGCTACATACAAAGATTTCACTGCAAATGACATCAATCCCCAAGGTTTCGCAGCTATTATAGAAGGTGTCGAAGACCCCTACAGCTTAGGATATTCTCTGAGGGCTCTGTATGCCTGCGGCTGTGACACTGTGATATTACCGCGACACTTACCCGCGGCATCTGATTCGATCCTCTGTAAAGCTTCTGCGGGAGCCTCAGAGCTTTTAAACATATTTAAAGGCGACGTGGTTGAAATTGCGTCTGATTTTAAGGATAAAGGCTATACCGTTGCTTGTGCTGCCATACCCGATTCTCTCACTTGCTACGAAGCTGATCTCACCCTGCCCATATTGCTTGTAATAGGGGGCGAAAAACGAGGTATATCTTCCTCCTTGCTGTCTATGAAAGATCTGAACGTAAGAATTCCATACGGGAGAGAATTCTTAGGTTCGCTTTCTACGGCTTCAGCTGTTTCTATTCTTGCATACGAAATCTTACGTCAAAATATATCAAAATAACATTTTAACGCCAACCTCCGCATAAATTGATAAAAAACGGAGTTGAGTCATGTTAGGAAATACTTACAGAATTCACTTTTTAGATAAAACTTTTCAAATTCCTACCGAAAAAATATATATTTGGATTTCTTATTCTATCGGTATTCTCTTGGCATTATTTTTTGATTTTGAATCTTTTACCCGCTATACCCTTATGAATTTAATAGAAAATTCCAAACCGATTCTCAGCAATATGTCTGATGCTTTTTCTGTGTTCAAAAAGCTTCTTTGGCAATTGGATAATGAATTTATTTTTGTGTTTATTGCTTTGATGGCTTCATATGCAATAGTACCCAAATCTTTTTTATCAGTTGTTACAGCAATAAACGGATGTCATACGGCTCTTTACGCAAATGCGGCATTTGTATTCAATCAAGAAATTTCTTTCATTACAAAAATAATTGCTATTGCTTTTAAAATTTCATATTCTGCAGTTTTTATAAATTACACTATAATTCTTGTAAATACGATCAGCATTTTCAACGATAATGCAAATAAGAACGAATTATCGCTTATCTTTTCATCGCAAACAGGCACACGACTGTATAGCGCTTTAACCGCATGCGGAAGCATGATCTTACTCAATTTACTGAAAATATTATTACTGTCGCTAATATCAATATTATAATTCAAGAAAGGCAACTCAATGTCACAAAACAGGAATTTTAAATTATTCGATATGAACAGAGACGGAAAAGGCGTTTCAAAAGACGAAAAGCCCTTTGTACCAAATCTGGTAAGTATGCCGAAATTCTATTTCAGAAACTTTTCCAGAATTTTATCTCTGAATTTTCTGATGCTTCCGCTTCTTCTCATCCCGCTTGCATTAGTTTATATTTACATAATCGCGCCCACAACACCTTCGGAAACAAGCATACTTTATACCACTCTCTACGGTTCCCATGTTCTTGGGGAAAATCAAATATGGACTTCTCTGCTCGGTACATACGGTATACAGATGAATCTGCCCACATTTTCACCTGCGGTTATATGGCTGATGCTTGGCTTGGGTGTGCTTATGGCTGTAATTTGGGGATGGGTAAACATAGGGGCAACTTATTGTACAAGAAACATGCTCAAAGGCGATCCTGTGTTCATTACAAGCGATTTCTTTTATGCAATCAAACGTAATTTATGGTCGGGACTGGCACTCGGTCTTATCGACTTCGTCATAATCGCGATTCTTCTTATTGATTTCGTTTACTTCTCGGGAGTCGGAGGAACCTTTATGCTTGATTCCTTCTATTATATCACCTGCGGACTCTGCATAATCTATTTCTTTATGAGATTTTACATTTATCTGATGCTTATTACTTTTGACATAAAGATAAAGAAGATCTTCAAGAACGCACTCATTTTTTCTGTTCTCGGTGTTGGCAGAAATCTGATGTCGCTACTCGGCATGGTGCTCCTTATCGGTCTGAACATTTTACTCGTTCTGCTTCTTTGGCCTTTGGGTATAGTAGTTCCTCTTATATTCCCCTTGATATACCTGTTGCCGAGCGTCAATCTTCTGATATCATACGGCGCTTACCCGATCATAGAAAAATACATGATAAAAGAAAACTAATTTCCTATAAGCTCGGATACCGTAACAAATCGGTATCCGAGCTTTTTAAGTTTAGGGATCGCTATCCTCAATGCTTCTGCGGTATGCGACTCACCGCAAACGTAATCGTGCATTAATATTATAGAACCGTCTTCAATATTGTCATATATTTCTTTACAGATATTAACAGCAGATGTTCCCGCCCAATCACGCGTGTCAATACTCCACAAAACTACAGAATAACCTCTTTCCATACATACAGTGGTCAAATCAGCGTCATACAAGCCCCCGGGAGGACGGAAAACGATTGAATTGTATTCCGAGTGGTTGAATATTACATCGTCACACAGGTCAATCTCGCGTTCCACAACGTTTCTTCCCTCGCCGTACAAATATTTATGTGTCAACGTATGGTTGCCTATCTCATGACCTTCTTTACAAATTCTTTCTACAATTGTTTCGTTCTTAGAAGCATTTTCCCCAACAACAAAGAAGGTGGCTTGAATCTCGAATTCTTTTAGAATATCAAGTATTTCCGGAGTTTTTTCCGAATGAGGCCCATCATCAAATGTCAAAGCTATCAAGTGACCATCCGGTGTCCCTATTGAATATACGGGACAAGTTTGAATTTCAACTCCGTGAACATTTATAAAACTTGTTAAACATAATTGCAAAGCAAAAACAGTAACCGTTATTCTATTTACCCATTTCCGCACACAGGTCATCAAGCGTTCCAAACTTATAACCCTCATTTCTCATTTGATCTATAACATCACCTAGAATCGCCGCGTTAACCGATGACGTCGGATGGAGCAACAATACACATCCGTTATGAATATTATCTAAAATCTTCTTCTTTGCATATTCAACTGTAGGTTGTTTATTGTTATCCCAATCAGCGTAAGCAAAGCTCCAGAATACTGTTTTATACCCAAGGGAATCTGCATGCTTCAAGTTATCAATTGAAAATCGTCCTTCGGGCGGTCTGTAATACTTTTTCATGTCTTTACCGGTCAGATTTTTATAGCTGTCGTTGAGCTCACTAAGTTCTTTTTTAAAAATGATCGGATCAGCAATCTTCGACATATCTTTATGATGAGCTGTATGATTACAAACATAATGACCTTCTTGCTCCATTCGCAACACCAGATCCGGATTACTTTCAATCAAATTTATTAAAATAAAGAAAGCACCGACGACCTCTTTTTCTTTCAATACATCAAGTATCTTAGCAACATTACCGTTCTCATACCCCGCATCGAAAGTCAGATATGCAACTTTTTCAACAGCATTGTTTTGTCGTGAAGTATTCTGCCATATAACCGAATATTCATTAACAAATGAAAATTCTACAGGGAGCGGCGGCTGAAGATTATCACTACTTCTGTTACAGTACCATGAATATGAAGCAGCCGCACGCGTATCAATAACGCTACCGCAGAAGATTATAATCAAAGTCAAACATAAACATAATAATTCTTTTCTTTTCATTTTCAATCCTCCGTTTCGTAATTATAATTCCCTGCAATTAAATACTGAAACGCAGTAAAATAATGATTCTGCGGAAAGAAAAAACAGCATCCCGTAAGAGATGCTGTTTTAAAATTATTTTTTGGTTTTGATATCAATATAAATCGGGCAGTGGTCAGATGCGTCAATAACATAATCGTTGATCAAAGTATTATAATAAAAAACCTTGTGAGCTGCCTCGGTAGAAAAAGTAATATGATCTATAGATTCATAAACGTTTGTGCTTACATTCTGAAAAAGAGTATGGTAAGTTTTGCATACTCGGTTTTTAACCAGTGCATCGGTTTTAGCATCAACGAATCCCGCTTCACTGAGAAATGTTTTGTATTCCGTAGTACTCTCGGATGCGTTATAGTCACCGCAAGCGAATACATCAACGTTATATTTATTATGAAGTTGTTTTGCAAGAAGAGCCATTTCTTTTGCCTGAGTCAGTCTTTGTGAGGCCTTTTCAGCGCCCACATCCCAGTGTGTGCTGAAAACAATATATCTCTCGCCTGTAATTTTTGATTCGAACAAGCCCCATGCAATAGAACGCAAACGCTCGCTGTTGCCGACAGAATATACGTGAATGTCTTCTTCAATCAAAGCAGTTGTTTGAGTATTATAGACCAGAGTGGTATAAGTCCCCTTGCCTGAAGGTGTCTTTTTTCTTGTAAATTTATAGGTTTCGCCAATATAATCTTCAAGAATAGGATACCAAGCGTTTGATACTTCCTGAAGAGCCGCAACATCGGGGTGATAATTCAGAATCGTTGCCGGAACACGAACATCCCTTCCCTCCAACACTGCTGCCGCATCCCATTCTTCCGATAAAATGTTAAACGACATTATTCTGGTGTCTGCACCATCCGCGAGTACGGCGGAATCACCACCCGTAAATGTATTATATGAAATGACCATTCCAACCGGTAAATTTGTTGATATAATATTGCCGGTTCGAATAAAACGATTCAAGAAAGTATCAACAGCGTTATCAATGGCGGTACTTGTAGATGCAGCAATAAGTATAGCGTTTTCGGATACAGCTATTTCAAAACCGAGAGGACTGAGCTTTGAATAATCAAAGTCGAAGCGTGATTTGTCGGAAAGAACACCGACTATAATTTCATAATCGCTCTTGGGCTCTGTTTCGCAAACAACGTCAAACTCAATCTGATAATTCTTTTTGATTGCTTTAGCTATATCTTCAGCATTCTTCTTATTTGTTCCATTCTTATCGTAAACGATTTTAAAATCCGGAACGCCATCTGATTTGTCCCAAAGATGAGCAGCTTCGGTTTTGTAGAGATAATTGCCACCGGTATAGACTATTTTTTCTCCGGAATTATCATCTCCGACTGTTTTAAGATTCTCTATAAAATAGTAAAAACATTTGGCAAGATCGTTGAAATCCGGAGCAACCATTACAATTTTGTTGTTATCGCAAACCTGAATCGCGCAATCACCGTATCCAAGCTTATGAAGCTCTATAACTTCCGCTGTCTCTTCTCTGCACGTCAACCCTATGATAATTTCCGGCGCATCAGCAGGAGGCGCAAGACTGGGCATAGTCCAGTCGGATGAAATACCGAATGAAAGCTTGTACTTTGCGTTCAGCGAGTTTTTGAAATCTACAACCAGATCAACTTCCTCGCTTAACGCGTCGATGTATCTTATAATAGTATATACATCTTCTCCGCCCTCGGCAATTACAATTTCCGGAGCTTCTTCAATATTTTCGAATGCAGAAGATTCTTCCGTGGGATCGGTTTGCGCTTCGGAAAGTTCTTGCTTGCAAGAAGTAAAAGCGAAGCACGAAAACAGCACAATAACTGTCAACAACATAGATATAATCTTTTTCATTTGTATCTCCTTGTGATTAATTAGATAATATCAAACAAAGATATCTGATCGGTTTCGCTGAGACCGTCAAGGATTCCGTTGGCTCGTAAAGTATCAATCACACCTTTATTTGCTTTACCGCGGAGCTTCAGATCCTCTACAGAAAAGAAAGGCTCCTCATCGCGTGCAGCAGTAATGTTCAGTGCGGCGCTCAAACCGAGTCCCGGAAGCGCTGTAAGAGGCATTCTGATGCATCCGTTTTCGGGAAGAAATTCCTTGGCATGTGAGTACTTAAGATTAACAGGAAGGAATCTGATACCTCTCAGCATTGCCTCGTGGGCGAACTGGAGTGCTCCAAATGTTTCCTTGTCTTTGGGTGATGCTTCCTTGCCCATTTTATCGATCTCAAGCATTTTTCTGTAAACAGCCTCTCTGCCCTGTGCAACGATTGCGCCGTCAAAACCGTCGGGAGCAACAGACAGAATCGCGCAATAGAATGCAACCGGCTGATGTACTTTATACCATGCAAGTCTTATTGCAGACATAACGTAGGCCGCTGCGTGAGCTTTCGGGAACATGTATTTGATCTTTTTGCACGATGCAATATACCATTCGGGCACGTTATGCGCGAGCATGTCCGCTTCCCATTCGGGAGTAAGACCTTTACCTTTACGAACACTCTCCATAATCTTAAATGCGGTAAGGTTTTCCATACCGTATCTGATAAGGTCAAGCATAATACCGTCACGCGTACCGATAACCTTGGAAATATCGCAAATACCGTCCTTGATCAGATCCTGCGCATTACCGAGCCAAACGTCCGTACCGTGCGTCAGTCCCGAAATCTGCATAAGGTCGGCGAAGTTTTTCGGCTTTGCATCAACAAGAACGCCTTGAATGAAATTGGTGCCAAACTCGGGAAGACCGAGAGTTCCAACCATCAGACCGAGCATTTTAGTTTCATGCTTGTCACGTTCTTTTTGAGGAATACCAAGAGGTTCAGTTGATTCGAACAAGGCATAAATGCTTCGGTCATTCATCGCAACCTGGTCGATCATAATCCCACTGTATTTTTCAAGGTACTTATACTTCGTCGGAATATCATGACCGAGCTCATCAAGCTTCAATATCGTATCATGCAGGTATGAAAATGCAAAGTGTGTCGTGACTATATCTGATTTAGGGTCGTCGGCAGGGTGCTGTACAGGAGTAAAGTCATAAACGTCTCTGTCACGCGGAACAACGATGATGCCGCCGGGATGCTGTCCTGTAGTTCTCTTAACGCCTACGCATCCGTTGATGATTCGGTCAACTTCCGCACGGCAGAGTTGCTGGCCTTTACCCTCAAAATACTTCATTACGAAGCCAAACGCAGTCTTATCAGCAAGCGTACCGATCGTACCTGCTTTAAACACATTTTCTGCGCCAAAAAGTTCTTCTGTAAACTTATGGACCTTACCTTGAACCTCGCCCGAGAAATTCAGGACGATATCAGGAGATTTATCTCCTTTGAAACCAAGCAATGTCTCAAAAGGAATGTCCTGGCCGTCCTGCTCAAGAGGAGTTCCGCAGATCGGACAGTTCCTTGAAGGCATATCGAACCCCGAACCCGCCCCAAGAGGATTAGAAAAATCGTTATACTGACATTTTTTACAGTAATAATGAGGAGGAAGCGGATTTACCTCCGAAATACCCGCCATCGTTGCAACAAAGGAAGACCCAACCGAACCTCTTGAGCCTACAAGGTAGCCTTGGCTTTCGCTATAATGAACCAGTCTTTCCGCAATTACGTAAAGAACGGCATATCCGTTTGAAATTATAGAGTTCAATTCAACTTCAAGACGTTTTTTTACCAGATCGGGAAGGTTTTCGCCGTACATAGAACGAGCTCTGGTCCAGCATTTTTCTCTCAATTCTTCTTCAGCACCTTCAAGATGAGGAGGATATGAGCCTGCCGGAATGGGTCTGATAGGTTCAATCTGATCAGCGATATCGTTAGTATTCTTTACAACAATTTCATATGCCTTCTCTTCGCCGAGATATGAAAACTCTTCAAGCATCTCATCGGTAGTACGCATATATATGGGCGTAGGCTTGTCAGCATCCTTAAACTTTAATCCCGCAAGAAGAATTCTTCTGTAGAGTTCATCGTCGGGATCAATAAAATGTGCATCCGAGGTTGCAACTACAGGCTTACCGAGCTTTTCTCCCAAAGCAACAATACGTCTGTTTATGTCACGCAAAGCTTCTTCATTGGGGAGTTCGCCCTCTTTGACGAGATACATATCGTTTCCGATAGGTTGAACTTCAAGATAATCATAATATTTGGCAATCTCTTCTATTTCTGAATCGCCCTTATTGTCAAGGATCGCGCTGTAAAGCTCACCGGCAGAACATGCAGAACCGATCAGCAAGCCTTCACGATATTTGTCAAGCTCAGATTTCGGTATTCTGGGCGAACGGTGATAATAGTTAAGATATCCCATAGAAATCAGTCTGTAGAGGTTCTTGAGTCCAACAAGATTCTTAACCAAGATGATCAAATGATAAGTTTTCAACTTGAGAGGGTTAGCATTAACCTGAATATCTTTAACCAAGTGAGCAAATTCGAAGATATCGAACTGCTGCATTTTCTTGACCATTGAAAAATATATCTGCGTCAACATTTCAGCATCATCTACAGCTCGATGGTGATTAAAGTCACCTAAGCCGTAATATTTAGCCAATACATCAAGCTTATGCGACTTCAAGTCATTATTAAGATAACGAGAAAGACCTACGGTATCAAGATAAGGAGCATCAAAGGGGATAGCAAGACGTTTTGCGGCGGCTCTTACGAAGCCAACGTCAAAATCTGCGTTATGTGCAATCAGGAGGCAGTCACCGCAAAACTCAAGAAATTCGGGGAGAACTTCATTAATTTTTCTTGCATCTTTGACATCATCATTAGTAATTGAGGTAAGATCCGTAATTTCTTGAGAAATGGCTTTATCGGGTTTTACAAAACATGAAAATCTGTCAACAATCTCACCGTCGATAACTTTAACGGCACCGAATTCAATTATTTCGCAAGTAGCAGAAGAAAGACCGGTCGTCTCAAGGTCGAAGATGACCAGCTTGTCATCTATTTGTCCATTATATTTACCATATAAAGGGCTTGCGCTATCATTTACGAAATAAGCTTCCATTCCGTAGATGACCTTGAATCGTTCCTCACCTTCCTCGGGTTTAGTGAAGTTATACATCTTGTCCAATGCAATCATAGCTTCAGGAAAACCTTGAGCATTGCCGTGGTCTGTTATGGCAACCGCCTTATGCCCCCAAGAAGCCGCGGTCTTGACTGCAACATCAGAGGGTATAAGAGCATCCATCGCGGACATATTCGTATGCAAATGAAGCTCTACGCGCTTTTCCTGAGCCTTATCCTTACGTTTCTCTTTCTTGATCGTTGCAACTGCATCGGGAATAATATATATATCATTTGTTTTGAATTCTTTTTTAGCAATGCCGCTAACGGCAATATTCATCCCGTTCGAAACAACTGCTGCAAGCTCTTTGCACTCTTCCTCGTCTTCGCTTTCAATTTTCACTGTAATCGAAGCATTGCCATCAAACAATCCAAAAGCAAAGAACCATTTTTTGTTACCGAATCTCGCTTGTTCAAGATTACAACCGGAAACGGTTCCGATAACACATACTTCCCCGCCGGGAACACGGACGGTAGATATAGACGTAGGATTTATCGGGAAAAACTCACCCCACTTGTATTCGGGAGAGGATATATCGAAAACACCGCCTCCAATTGTACATACGCCATCCTCAACGATCGCCATACAATCTTCGTCATAAGCCGACCAAATGCGCTTAAGATCAACAGCTGTATTATCTTTAGCGTTTTTATCCCCCTTATCTTCAGACTGTTTGTTGTTATCGTTTTCACGAGTTTTTCTTGAGGCATCCTCATACTCCCTGAGAGATTCTCGGCAAGCATTATTGAGATCCTCAAGGAACTGCTTATGTTCTTCGGATTCAAAATAAGGAACGTAATCGTCCATTTCCTTGATTACAACTTTCAAAGAAATCGAAAACTCATTTTTTATTATTTCCTCAATTATGCGCTGAACCTTACCTGCGGTCAAAAAGTCTATTCCTTTGGAATTGAAAGGAATAGAAAAAGTCAGGCTGTCGCTTGTGAGAGTATAATCACAACCGATGAAAAAGCCTTTGGTGATCTCACCGACTCTCTCTGTTTCGATGATTACCTGTTGAATATAATCATAACTAAAAAGGGCTGATGGATATTTAGGAACGAATCTGACAAAATATTTACCGTCATAAGCCCTTCTTATCTCTTCTTCAGCTTCGTATAAAAGTGGCTTGGAAACAATCTTATCAAGCTGTATATCAATTTCAAAAATATCGTTGCGCTTTCTTAGTTTCCTGACTTGATACTCTCCTACAGAATCAAAGAGCGCGCCTATTTCTTCGCTCGGTGAGTATAGTTTAAATAGTTCTCTTAATGTTTTCATTATTTTTACCGTATTCGGCTTTGATATAATTTATCAAAGAAGAAACAACGTCGTTTTCATTAATTTTAGCAATTATTTCACCTTTTTTGAACAGCAGCGCTTCGCCCTTTACGCCCGCGATTCCTATATCAGCTTCTCTTGCTTCGCCCGGTCCGTTTACTACGCATCCCATCAAAGCCACCT
>JAZSMP010000107.1:0-7366 GCA_045535915.1 Eubacteriales bacterium
ATCTGTACAGCGAATAATATTCAATACAATAATTCAGTCGGTCAAATAGGAATATTTTATCAGAATCGCTTCGCGATATAATATAACTATTTATTATTTTACTAATATATTTGTAAACTTTATAGTAGTACAAACCGCGCCACCCCTCATTCACCGCTCCTCCCGCTTCCCCTTTTCCCAAGGTCCGGCAGAAGGCTGTGGGTTGGTGCAATCCGCTAATCTGTACAGCGAATAATATTCAATACAATAATTCAGTCGATCAAATAGGAATATTTTATCAGAATCGCTTCGCGATATAACTATTTATTATTTTACTAATAAATTTGTAAACTTTATAATTGAAAAACAGTAAACAAAGAGTGCTGAACTTGGGTTTCGATTGATCTATCTTTTATAAAATATTCCTCTTTGACCAACTTGGGCTTTCATCTTAAACGATGTTCGCTGAAACGCGAAGAGCAAAGACCAACCACTAGCCTTCTCCCGGATCTTGGGAGAAGGTGTCTCGCTTGCGAGACGGATGAGGGGTGGCGCCGTTAGTAGGCATTTTATTCAGAAAGCCCTAATATCGCTATAATTCTACCACAATTCGCACAAATATGCAATAGAAATTTCAAAAGAGGTGCGCAAGTATGCAAAAAAATCTTTACAAGAGGGAAAAAATGGTGTATAATTATTCTGTATAAATATAAAATAAGAATTTGAGGTGATACCTTATGCAAAATATTGATATGACCGAGCGGCGCATTGACGGGCGCGAGGTCTACTCGGGCAAAATTCTTCACGTAATGGTAGACCGCGTTGAGCTTCCCGACGGGAAGGAAGCGACCCGCGAATACGTCGGTCATCCCGGCGCGGTCTGCGTCGTTCCGATAAACGAAAAGGGCGAGATACTCTGCGTACGTCAGTTTCGTTACACTCACGGGCGCGTCTTTCTCGAAATTCCCGCAGGCAAGCTCGAACCGGGTGAGACCGACCGCCCCGCCGCCGCTCTCCGTGAGTTACGCGAGGAAACAGGCGCGCGATGCGAGACACTTACCTACATCGGCGACTTCATTCCCTCTCCTGCGATACTCGGCGAGGTGATCTCGGTGTATATCGCCGAGGGTCTTCGGGTGGGCGAGACCGACCCCGACGACGATGAATTCATCGACGTCGAGGCAATTCCGCTCGACCGTCTTGCCGAAATGTGTGTCTCGGGCGAGATCGCGGACGGCAAGACGATCGCGGCTGTGCTTAAAGCGAAGTATATTTTGGAGAAGAGAAAATAATTACTGTACGAAAAACAATTTAGTTTTCTTCATTATAAAACTTGACATAATTCAGAAAGCTGTGTTAGTAGTTGCAAAATGGGGTGCAGGGGCGAAGCCCCTGCAAAGGTAGCGTTGTCATCCTGAGGAGCGCCCGCAGGCCGCCCCCGCGACGAAGGATCTCGTGCCGCGCCCATTTACAAGCGCGGCGCGGTGCCGGAACAAAGGAGTTTGATATGAATAACCGTAACGGTTTAGTCAAGCAGATATGTTTGCACTGTCAAACGACAAAAATATATTTGCACCTTACTTTCTGCCTCTATTACTGCTAACATATCACTTTATCAAAATTTATACGATTATTCACAGTAGACCACTCCGTACAGGCACCGCGCTGCCCGAGGAACAACTCGGTCAGCACGAGATCCTTCGGGCGCAAAATCGTCTGCGGACGCGCCCTCAGGATGACAATGTCTTTATTGCAGGGGCTCCGCCCCTGCACCCCGTTTCGCAAGCGCGAACATAACTTTCTAAAAATAAAGCAAGCGTAACAATTCAGTTGAAATAAGGTACCGCAAACTCGAAATAATATTACAAAAATATTTTTCTCGTCCCGAGATTTCAACAAACAAAAAAACAAGGAGTCAAACCATGAAACTCAATTACAAACGCACTCTGTTCGTCGGATTCGCATTCTTTCTGATCTGCGCCTTCTGGCAGGCTTACGACACCATCGTTCCGAAGATCCTGACCGACCGCTTCGGTATGTCTCAGTTCTGGTCGGGCGCGATCATGGCGATCGACAATATCTTAGCGCTCTTCCTTCTCCCCCTCTTCGGCATCCTCTCCGACAAGACCAAGTCGAAGCTCGGACGCCGCACACCCTTCATCATCGTCGGAACTCTGATCGCGGCGACTGCTCTCATCTCTCTCTCCTTCGTCGATTCGATGCAACTGAACAGACTCGGTAACATCGCCGACATCAATTCTGAGGAAGCACGCACCGTCCTTTACGATTACGACTACGGCGCACCCCTCGCGACTCCCGACGGTGAAGAATACGTTCTTGCCGAATTTTCGCGCGAGGAGTTCATGACCATGCCCGCAACTCTTGAGGACGGTAAGGCAAACCCCGACTACACCAACTACGTCGTTCCCGCGCGCTCTGCTTATATCGCAAAAGAGATCGTCGGCAAGGATCCCTCGGCTCTGATAACCTTTATCGCCGTACTCTTTGTTCTTCTCCTTTCAATGGCGACCTTCCGCACGCCCGCAGTCGCTCTGATGCCCGACGTCACACCGCGTCCGCTCCGCTCGAAGGCTAACGCCGTCATTAACCTTATGGGCACCATCGGCGGAAGCCTGATCCTCGGACTTGGAATGATACTCGCCACCGGCTCGACAAAGAACACCTATATGTCCTACACCGGCTACTTCTGCATCGTTGCGGGAATCATGCTCGTCAGCTTTATTATCTTCCTATCTACGGTACGCGAGCGCAAGTTCGTTGCCGAGATGGAAGAGATCAGCCGTGAGCACAACATTGAGGAAGGCAACGACGAGGACGACGCCTCGGGAAGCCGCAAGCTTTCGGGCGCGGAAAGACTCTCGCTCATCCTCCTTCTCGCCTCGGTCGTGCTCTGGTTCTTCGGCTATAATGCAGTTACAAGCAAGTATTCGGTCTACGCGGGACGTGTTCTCCAGCTTGACTACAACTCCACCCTTCTCGTCGCAAATATCGCGGCGCTGATCGCCTACCTCCCGGTCGGCTTCATCGCATCCAAAGTCGGCAGAAAAAAGACGATCCTTGCGGGCGTTGTCATGCTCAGCGGCGCATTCCTGACCGCCTCCTTCCTCGACGCGGGAACCCCCCTGCCCGTCATGATGATCCTCTTCGCTATCGCAGGTATCGGCTGGGCGACCATCAACGTCAACTCCTTCCCCATGGTCGTTGAGCTTGCGCGCGGAGGCAACGTCGGCAAGTACACCGGCTTCTACTACACCGCCAGCATGGCAGCTCAGACCCTCACCCCCGTCGTCTCCGGTTACCTCATGGACTCCTTCGGACTGAAAATTCTCTTCCCCTACGCCGCAATTTTTGCCGCAGGCGCATTCATCACCATGATCTTCGTACGCCACGGAGATTCCAAACCCACGAAATGAGGTAAATGAAAATGATCGCAGTTTATATTATTATTGCTCTTATCGCGCTTTTCGCGCTCTACGTCTTCCTTCTCCGTCCCCGAACCGAACACAAGACCTCGGTTGAGCCTCTCAAGGTCGATTACGCACACCGCGGACTCCACGGTGACTTCGCGGTCGAGAACACCATGCAGGCGTTCTACGCCGCTGAACGCGAGGGCTACGGCATTGAGCTTGACGTCCGCCTTTCCTCGGATAACCAGGTCGTCGTTTTCCATGACGACACCCTTCAGCGTCTTTGTGACCGCCCCGAACGCGTCGATTCGAAGACGGCAAGCGAGCTTTCCTGGGTAGACATCAAGGGCACATACGAGAAGATCCCGCTCTTTGAGGACGTTCTCGCCACCATCGACCCCACCACTCCCCTCTGCATCGAGCTCAAGGGCAGCGACACTCGCCTTTGTCAAGAGGTAGCAAAGCTTCTCGACAAGGAAGACAGATACTACTCGGTAAAATCCTTCAATCCCTTCCTCATCAGCTGGTACCGCAAGAACCGCCCGAGAGTAGTGCGCGGCGTGCTCGTTTCCAATTTCCTCGCGAAGGGGCACAAGGGCAACATATTCACCCGCTTCCTTGCAACAACTATGGTCCTCAACTGCATCGCGCAGCCCGACTACGTATCCTACGACTGCCGTCATCCAAAGCTTCTCCCTCTCGTGCTTTGCAAGAAGATATATAACGTCATGACCTTGACCTGGACCGTCAACACCCCCGAGCTCTACGGCGAAGCCAAGGCGCGCGGCGACGTTGCCGTGTTTGAAGGCTTCGAGCCTAAGAGATATTGATATGCGCGACAATTACGACGCTCTGAAAACCGAGGGCAGAAACCCTCGGACGATGGACATTGATAAGCTTTCCTCGCTCGAAATGGTGCGCCTCATTAATCAGGAAAACCGCGCCGTTGAGGACGGAATCGACAAGGAGCTCCCCGAGATCGCGGCGGCTATCGACATGATAAGCGAGGCGATCGAGGCGGGCGGACACGTCATTTACGTCGGCTGCGGCACCTCGGGTAGACTCGGTATCGTAGACGCATCGGAATGCCCTCCCACCTTCGGCGTTGACTACGACCTCTTCCGCGGGGTTATCGCGGGCGGCAATCAAGCCGTTTTCCGCGCCACGGAAAACGCCGAGGACAGCGAGGAAAAGGGTATGACCGCCATCGAAGCCGACGGTGCACATGACGGCGACGTCGTTGTCGGACTTTCGGCATCGGGACGCGCGCCCTTTGTCATCGGCGCGCTCAAAAAGGCAAAAGAACTCGGATGTAAGACTGTTGCCGTCACCTGCAACCCCGGCTCACTTATGGAAAACCACTGCGATATTGCCGTCTCGGTCTACGTCGGTCCCGAGGTCATTTCGGGCTCGACCAGGCTCAAAGCCGGAACGGCGCAGAAGCTGATACTTAATATGTTCTCGACCTGCGCGATGATCAAAACGGGCAAGGTGCGCTCGAACCTAATGGTCAATGTCCGCCCGACCAACGAAAAGCTCGTCGAGCGCGCAACGCGCATCATAATGCAGCTTGCGGACGTTGACAGAGAGCACGCCGCCGAATTACTCGAAAAGTACGGCGATGTCCCCGCAGCGCTGGATGCTCTTGAAATGCAAAATACAGAATGCAAAATGCAAAATTAAGGTCAATTTTCTCGCTGCGCTCGAAAATTCACCTTCATTCCGCGTAGCGGATAACCATTCGCGCCACGCGCGATTGTACCTTAAGGAACTCACTATGAAAACCTCCTTCCAATCCACAATCGAAAAAATCACCTCCTCCGCGATCCCCATGCACATGCCCGGTCACAAGCGCAACACGGCACTTCTCGGCAACGATCTTCCCTACTCGATCGACCTGACCGAGATCAACGGCGCGGACGATCTGCACGACCCCGAATCGGGCGGCATCATCGGCTCACTCTGCGAAAAATATGCATCACTTTATAAAGCAAGGTCGGCTCATCCCCTCGTCAACGGCTCGACCTGCGGCATTCTCGCCGGCATCCGCACGCTCACAAAACCCGGCGACTCCGTTATCGTCACGCGAAACTGCCACAAATCGGTCTGGCACGCCATCGAGCTCTGCCGACTCCGCCCCATCTGCATCCTCCCGCCAATCATAGAGGAGCACGGCATCTGCGGCGCGATCACAGCGGAATCTGTCGAGGAAGCCTTTGAGCGTTCGGGCGGCGCAGTCTGCGTTATACTCACATCGCCGACCTACGAGGGCGTGCTATCTGATGTAAATGCCATAGCCGAAATCTGCAAAAAACACGGTGCTACGCTCTTTGTCGATGCCGCGCACGGCGCGCACCTCGGCTTTTCGGAGCATTTTCCCGATTTTCCGCGAGGCGCGGACATCGCGGTCACAAGTCTCCACAAGACCCTTCCCACGCTGACGGGGACCGCGCTCGGTCTCGTTTTCAATGAAAAATATTCCTCTCGATTCGCTCGCAATCTCGGTATTTTTGAGACGAGCAGTCCTTCCTATATATTAATGAACTCGATCGCGAAATGCGCCGATATCCTCGCAGACAGCAAGATTTTGTTCGATAATTACCGCGCGATGCTCGACAGATTTTATTCATCCGTCAATCCTCAAAAACTGAAACTCATCAAAACCGACGACATCGGAAAGATCTCGATTTCGACGAGAAATACGACCTTCACGGGCTCATCTCTCGCCGATGCACTCCGAAACAGATTCCATATCGAACCCGAAATGGTCCATTCGGATTATCTGCTCTGTATGACCTCTGTCTGCGACACGCGCGAGACTCTCTCGGCTTTGTCGGAAGCAATAATGGCTCTCGACGCCGAGGCGGAATATTCATCGGGCAAGACATGTCCTTCCTTTATCACCTCTCTGCCCCCCGCAGAGATCCCCCTATATGATGCCGTATGGCTCGATATCCCCGACGACGGCGAGGTCTCGAACGCCTACGTCTGGGTATATCCTCCCGGTGTTCCCCTGCTTCTGCCGGGTGAGGTGATCACCGACGAGATAAAAAATCACCTCGAAATGCTGAAAAATTCGGGGATTTCGCCAAAAATCATCAAAACCTCTTGACAAACGCGCAAAAATCATTTATACTATATAGTGCATATTTAATATTTGAAAGGTGGATTTTTATTATGAAGAGAATTCGTACTATCAATACCCGTGACCTCCGCGCTTCCGTTAAGAACGGCGGATGCGGCGAGTGCCAGACCTCCTGCCAGTCCGCTTGCAAGACCTCTTGCGGCGTTGCTAACCAGGCTTGCGAGAAGAAGACTAAGTAATTGATAAAAGCGGCCGCAGACAGCGGCGGCTTTTATTGCTATCGGGCTTCGCCCGAATGGTTATTGGCTTCGCCAAATGGTTATCGGCAAAGCCGAATGGTTATTCGATCCTACGGATCGAAATGAAGGAAATTTTTCGCCTCGAGGCGAAAAACAAATTTGAGGTAAAAATGATCCATTCCTATAAACTTAACGGTTACAACATAATCCTTGACGTCGGATCGGGCGCGGTTCACGCGGTCGATGATCTGGCGTACGACGTAATCAACCTTTATGAAACCAAGACTGCTGACGAGATCGTCTCTATCTGCCTTGAAAAATTTGCCGCCGAGGGCATCACCGAGCAGGATGTGCTCGACACGATCTCGGACGTCGAGGAGCTCAAGGCGGACGGCAAGCTCTACGCCGAGGACATTTACGCTCCCCTCGTCGGCAAGCTCAAGAACAATTCAAATATCGTCAAGGCACTCTGCCTGCACGTCGCCCACACCTGCAATCTCAACTGCGAATACTGCTTTGCGGCTCAGGGTCGCTTCCACGGCGAACGCGCCCTGATGTCATATGAGGTCGGCAAGCGTGCGCTTGACTTTCTCGTTGAAAACTCGGGAGCGCGCCACAACCTTGAGGAGGACTTC
>JAZSMP010000356.1:0-6636 GCA_045535915.1 Eubacteriales bacterium
AACGAAGAAGAATAAAAACAAACGAAGGAGGTGCCGTAATTTGAAATTATCCGAGATGAATCTCGAAGATCTCTTTTTGCTTGCTAAAAAAGGCAACGGCGCCGCCTTTGAGCAGATAGTGCTCAGAACCGAAAAAGAGATCTACAACCTTGCACTCTCGATAACGAGATCGCGCGAGGATGCCGAAGACGCGACTCAGGAGACATATATGCGTCTGTGGAAGTCGCTTGAGGACTACAAGGGCGCGTCTGCGAAAAGCTATATTTTCAAGACCGCGCGGAATATCTCGATCGACATTGTCAGAAAGAAAAACAAGCGGGAGATCATCGATCTCGATGAAGCCGTCACGCTTGAAGACTCGGATTCCGATCTGCGTCCCGACGAGGCGTACATAAAAAAGCTGACGGTCGAAACGGTACGCGAGTGTATCTACTCGCTTCCACTACCGATGCGCGAGCTTATAGTCATGCGCGACATCGACGGTCTCACATATGCCGAGATGGCCAGTGTCCTCGGTATCCCCGAGGGAAGCGTAAAATCGGGTCTCTTCAGAGCCAGAGAACGCCTGCGCCGTCTCATAATCGAAAAAAATATTTTATAAATTTGAAACTTTCCGAATAAAACTTCGTCTGTATATATGTAAAGAAAAATATGAGGAAGGAGTTATTATGTCAAACAAAAGATCCTGCAACAAATACGATCGTATGATCGACGACTATATTGACGGTCTGCTGAGCGAAAAGGAGATTAAAAAACTCGAAGCGCATCTTGCCGAATGCGAAGAATGCCGTGCATCGTTGCGTTTTTCTCTGGCACTCAGAGAAATCACAAGTGCCTCTGCCGAAAAGATCCCCCAAGAGGTTCACGACAAAATCCTATCCGAAACAGGTGCGCGCGGCCGCCGAAGACAACTTATAAGAAGAGGTACTCTCGCGGTTGCATGTGCGCTGATATTCGTTGCATCGGTTGCCGCATGGGCAATGCTTCCGGGCAGACAAAAGACAAACGACGTCCCGCCCGAAAATATTCCGGTAGCACAAAGCACCCGTGAAGAAACCATAGCATCCTCGAGCAGCGAAGCTCCCGCCTCGCCCGCGCCCGAGATCCAGGAACCGGCTGAAGATACGTTGACCGTTGAAGAAGAGTGCGTACCCGGTGAACCCGCAGTAGAAACCGAGACTGACAAATCCGACAAGGAAATGTTTGAAGTCACGGAAGCCGAAGAAGCGACCATGGCACTGCCCGACACCAACGAAGCTGCGGAAGCAACCGAAGCTTCTCCCGAAACATACGCGGAACCCGACGCTGCGCCGCCTGTTGCTGAATCACTCGGAGCTGCAAGTCCCGGCGGTGAAGATATCACGCTTGCTCTGCTTATCGTCTCGGGACTGCTCGCGGTAGCATCGTTTATCGCTTTCCTGATCTCACTCTCATCGGCACGACGGATCCCGTCAAAGAAGGATAAAGAATGAAAAACACATCTCTGCTGACATACACCGCGGCGCATCTGCTAGTAGATTTCGCCTGCGGATACATACTTTATGCAATGTACATAGAAGGCGAAATAACCGCCGTGGCATCAGCGGGGCTCTTCATGCTCTACAATCTGCTCGCCTTTGCAACGCAACATATCTTCGGTGTTATATCCGATAAAATCCGCTCTAACGGCAGACTCTTTGCCGTTATCGGCATTACCGCAACTGCGGTAGGTCTCTTTATAGGTTCTGAAAATACCGATCTTACCGTTTGTCTCATTGGGCTTGGTAACGCTTTGTTCCACGTTGGAGGCGGCACGGACGCTCTTTGTGAAGGCAGGGGAATGACCCGCGCGGGAATTTTTGTTTCGTCGGGCGCACTCGGAATCGCGCTCGGATGCAAATTCGGCGAAAAGCTTCTCTTCCCAAAGACCTACTACATAGTAATACTCGTCTTTATGGCTGTTGCCGTATGGACTTTCTGCAAGGGTGAAAGAAAAGAGATCGAAATTCCCGAGCCTTCCGAAAGCGAGAAAAATTCCGTCAACGCGAAGACCCTGCTCTCGGCTTCTCTGCCCGCGCTTCTCGTTCTGCTTTTTGCCGTAGCGATCCGCTCTTATGCGGGACACGCCGCAGTAAGACCCGAAAGCGACTCGACCCTTCTGCTCCTCGCGATCGCCGCCGCTTCCTTTGCGGGCAAATTTGCCGGAGGAATACTTGCCGATCTTCTCGGCGCACGCAGAGTCGGCACCGCATCGCTCCTGCTTTGCGTACCTCTATACTACCTCGGCGCGGAATCGAATCTTTTCTTTCTCGCCGCAACCTTCTTCTTCAACATCGCAATGCCGATAACACTTGTATGTGCGGCACGAAAGCTCCCGCGCCACGAAGGCTTTGTCTTCGGTCTGACCACACTTTCGCTCTTCATCGGATATTTTGTTAATACTGTCAAGCCGATTGAAGACACTACCGCAACCATCCTTATCCCGCTTCTCGCTCTGATCGCGGCTGCCGCGGTATTCGTCACGACCGATGACGTCCGCGTTCCTCCCGAGAAATGACAAACCTTCTTTGCGCGCTTGCTCTGACTCTTCTTATCGAAATTCCTCTCGGAGCACTCCTGTTGCGGAGCAAGGATTCGGTAATTCCGCTCATTCTCATAAATGTTCTGACAAATCCCGCGCTGAATACAGTACTGCTCGTGCTGTTTTCACTGACACAAAACCATACTGTATATTTCTCTGCATTAATTATCGGAGAACTTGCCGTACTCATCGGCGAAGGTTTTCTGTTGCGCTCACTCTGCAATCTTACCCTAAAACGCGCCCTCATTGTTTCAGTTTTTCTTAACGTCTGCTCGCTCTTTCTCGGAAGCGTGATAATGTCATTAGTATGAAAGGAGAACAATATGGAAGATTTTTTACCCGGTAATAATCCCTACCCTTCCCCAAAAGTCGAAGGTCCCGATCTTACGAATGGCGAAATTGTGGTATTTCTTATCATCACAGCAATTCTGATTGTTACTGCCATTACGTTTACTATCTACTTTTACCGCAAGATCAATAAACAGAAATTATGGTCCAAGGAAATGATGATCAATAATCAAAAATCCGAATCGGAGGTAATTATCAATGGCAAACAAAATATTCACTCTTGACGTAGCAGTTTCACCCGCGGAAGAATTCATGTTCACCATGGAAGAGGGCGGTTTGGTGATCGCTCTTGCCGCAGTTCTCGTAATCTCTGCCGTTATCGGCATAATAGTATTCAATAACAAAAAGAATAAAGGAGACAAAAAATGAGCACCTCTATCAAAGTTTGTACTTTCAATCTCCGCGTTGTCGCAGAAGTTGACGGGATCAACATCTTCCACAACCGCACAGGAAGAATTTCCGACACCATCAAAAACGAAGCTCCCGATATCATCGGATTTCAGGAGGCTTCCGCAGTTATGAAGAAATGGCTCGGAGACGAGCTTTCTCCCCTCGGCTACACCGTTGTCGGATGCGGCAGAGGCAAGGATTACCGCGGTGAGGCAACCTGCATCGCTTTCAAGCGCGACAGCTTTGAACTGATCGATCTTGAGACCCGTTGGCTCTCTGCAACTCCCCTTGTTCCCGGTTCGCGCTACGCGGTTGACCAGAGCGGTTGCCCCAGAATCTACACCGCGGCAACTCTCAAGCACAACGATTCCGATGAGATATTCATATTCCTCAACACCCACCTTGACCACAAGGGCTCGGAAGCACGCAAGCTCGGTGCGCTCGACGTTGTAAGATATCTCTCCGAGCAGAAGCTCCCCGTAATCATCACGGGCGACATGAACGCATATCCCGGCACTCCCGAGATCGAAGCGTTCACAGCTTATCAGCTCAATGGCAGACCCGTCATCGACGCTACCGCAAACGTTGGCGGAACCTTCCACGGCTTTGGCCATTATACTCCCGAAAACGCAAAAAAGATCGACTACATATTCACCGATCTGCCCTGCGATATCTCGAAGTCTTACGTTGTAACCGACACTCCCGAAGACGGACTCTATATTTCCGACCACAACCCCGTTTGCGCATACATCGAACTCCCCTGAGAGGTTAAATAGATGAAGCATCTCCGTCTCCGTTTAATATCCCTGTTCCTTCTCGTTTGTATGATCTTCTCGGCCGCTGCCTGCACTCAGACACCGCCCGAAGATGAGATCACGACAGAAGGGCTTATCGAAACCACAGCTCCCGAAACCAAAGCAATATCGTTTTCAATAAATGCGGATCACAAGCTTCTGCGTCCCGATGAAGCGGCTGATGAAGAAATAGCCGCACTCAAACTTCTCTCACGCGGCATCAAGAGCGCATACGGCTTCACCTGCCAGATGCTCACCGACTTTAAAAAGCCGTCCGAGGAGCTCAAGCGCAACGAATTTGAAATTCTTGTCGGCGCGACCAACCGTCCCGAATCAGCTGAAATATCCGCAAGTCTCTCCTACTATGACTGGACATACAAGGTCATAAGCGAAAACATCATCGTCATCTGCGGCGGATCGCCCGAAGCAACATATGCCGCAGTCCAAATCTTCCTTGAGGACGTTCTCGGGTACAAGGAAAACGCCGGAACCGGAGAGATCATAACAGCAGGAAGCGCCAATCAGCTTTCCGCTGAAATTTCAAAGTCCTATACGCACAATTATGACGGTACCGTCATAAAGATCGGTGACCGCGACATCTCCGAGTATTCTCTTGTTGTCAGCAATGAAAAGCTGAACGGCATTGACTCGATCGCACTCACCATCAGCCGTATCACCGGAAAGAACATTCCCGTTGTGTCGGTCACAGAATACAAGGACGGTCCCGCGATCTTCTTCGGATGCAAGAAGGCTGACGGCTCGCATCACAACGTCGAGACCTACGGCACATACCGCTACTTCATCGGCGAAGATAATGGAAATCTTTACATAGATTTCAAGACAAACGCCGTAGCCACTACCGCAGCATCCCGTTTCATAAACGAGCTTCTATCCCGCGATAAGATCGACCTTGGAGGCGATATACTTACAGGTCTGCATCTTTCAAACGGAACAAAGGGGCTTATTGTTTCGAGCACCAAAACCTCCGAGCTCGCTCCCGGAGTTACATACGTTGAGCAGCTTTACTACAACAAAACGGGCGGTCCCGTAAGAGTTTACTCCGTAGTTATCAAGAAGGGGGCGGCAAGCATTGAGACCACAATGCCTCAGGACAGTATTGAATCCATTGGCAAGGTCTCGAATATGAAAAATCAGCTTTCCGCGGCTGTTGCAAACGGTAAAAACGCGATCGTATCTATCAACGCCGACTTCTTTGATATGGGCGGTACGAATATCATGCGCGGTCTTTGCGTCAAGGACGGTGTATTTATCCACGGCGCCGCTGACCGTCCCTGGTTCGGAATCACAAAGGACGGAAACTCTGTAATGGGACTTCCCGCAGATTACAACACCCACAAGGACAACCTCCTGCACGCTGTGGGCGGCTCGCACATTCTGCTTAAGAATGACAATCCCGACAACCTTTCGATTGGCACCGAATTTGCCGATACTATCCATCCCCGTACCGCTGTGGGTGTCACTCCCGACGGCGACATTGTTCTTATGATCGTTGACGGCAGACAGCCAGATACCTCAAACGGTGCGACTCTCGCCGACCTCGCATTCCTTCTCGGCACCTTTGGCTGCTCGGATGGAATCAATCTCGACGGCGGAGGATCTTCGACCTTGATCATCCGCAACGGCAGTACCTACACCACCAAGAACAGTCCCTCCGCAGGCGCACTCCGCGCTGTGGCGAACGGACTGATGGTAGTACTCAAATAAAATAAAGAATGGACGGCAAATGTCGTCCATTCTTTATTTCTTATGCAGTTGTTTATTATAAAACAATAAAATCAGTGAAGTTACCGTGATAATCAAGCCGAGCACGAGGCTTACGGCATATCCACGCGCGTCATCGGGCAGTTTGAGGAACTTTCCCCAAAGATAATTGCTTGCGTTGAATGCTAAATGGAAGGATATGCAGGGCAGAACAGAATTGAGTCTGTAATAAATGCACATAAGTATCAAGCCCGAAAGGAATGCGTAGGATATCCATAGGATATCTCCGTGCATCAGCGCAAAAACAAGTGCAGCGAAAGGCAGAGCAAGCCACTTCGGCAGAGCGCGTGCAAGTCTGTCTCCGATAAGTCCGCGGAAGACGGTCTCCTCGAGTACAGGTACCAAAAACACGGTTTTGAACATCAGCGCGTTTGTCGGCTCCTCGTAAACCGAGGATGCGCCCATATATGACTCGACGATATTTTCAGGCAACGGCAAAAGCGGTAAAAGTCCGCTGAAAGCAAGATTAAGTCCCGCTCCCGCGCAGAACGCAAGAAGCAATTTGATCGGTGCGGTCATTCTCACACCGCCGTGAGAAAAGCATTCGGGTATCGTGCTCTTCCCTTCAAATCTGCCAGCGCAAAGCAATATCAGTCCCCAAAGCGCAAGGATGGTTACTGCACAGTCAACACCGTCGGGCAGGCGTGCCGAAACAAGGCTCAAGAGAATATACGCGCCAAACCATCCAAACGCCGCCGCAAACGGCATAAGTTTTTCGTTTTTCATTTTATTCTCCTTTCCTTTAATTTTGAAACAGGTTGG
>JAZSMP010000024.1:0-6666 GCA_045535915.1 Eubacteriales bacterium
TCACTCACCTCGCTGACTCTCCCCGAGGGCGTCACGGAAATCTACAACGGCGCGTTCCGTAACTGCTCGAAGCTGAAGAGCGTCACTCTCCCGGGCACGCTCATTCTTATCGACAGCGAAGCCTTCCTCGGCACCGCTATCGAAAGCATCGTGATCCCGAAGGGCGTAAAGGAACTCGGAGCCGTTTTTGCGGAATGTACAAATCTGAAAAGCGTAACTCTTCCCGAGGACTTTGAGGGCTTTGTCGGCAACACCTTCGCGGGCTGTACTTCGCTGAAATCGCTGACTCTGCCGAAGAGCCTTGAGCGCATCGGCATGTATACCTTCTACGGATGCACTGCGCTTACCGACCTTCGCTTCGAGGGAACGGTCAAGGAATGGAACGCGATCTCAAAGCAGGAGCGTTGGAACGAGGGCGCGGCGTTTACCGTGATCAAGTGCTCCGACGGCGACGTTGAAGCCAACGAATACGACGGCTCCCGCGGGCTTGAATACAAGATCAGCGACGACGGCACGTATGCTTACCTCACCGGAATCGGCACTTGCACCGATAAGGATATCGTTGTTGCATCGACGTACAACGGCTTGCCCGTAAAGGTTATCGGCGAGAGAGCTCTGTTTTTCGAAGATATAAACAGCGTCAGAGTCTCTGACACGGTCGAGATCATCGAGGAAGAGGCGCTGGGCGGGGGAAAATATACCTCTCTTTATATTTCGGCAAGTGTCAGACAGCTCGAGGGCGCGTTTTCGACCTGCGGAAATCTCGAATCGATCATAGTTGATGAAAAGAATCCGATATACCGAAGCGTAAACAACTGTCTGATAAATACCAAAACCAAAACCTTGGTCCTTGGGTGTATAAACAGCGTAATTCCCGCCGACGGAAGTGTTACAAAAATAGGCAACAAAGCATTTGAAGCCGCAAGAATCACGAATATCACGATTCCCGAGGGTATTACCGAGATCGGTGAGGAAGCTTTTGTCTGGTGCATGATGCTTGAAAGCATCGTTATCCCCGACAGCGTCAAGATCATAGGCGACTCGGCGTTTATGGATTGCGAAAGAGCCAAAACACTCAAGCTCGGCCGAGGCGTAGAAAGCATCGGTGACACCGCATTCTATTGCTGCTTTTTAATAACCGAGGTTGAGCTTCCGGAGAACCTGAAGCTTCTCGGAAACGGCGTTTTCGGAAATTGCGATAATCTTAAAAGCCTTGTCATACCTGCCGGAGTGAAGTTTTCGGGCGAGGGCATGGAAATTTTTTCAGGATGCGACAACCTTGAGAGCCTTGTTCTCCCCGACGGACTCGAGGTGATAGGCTCATGGTTCTTTGGCGGATGCAGAAATCTTAAGAGCATAACAATCCCGAGCAGCGTAAAAAAGATAGGCGAGTATGCTTTTTACAGCTGCCGCTTGCTGACCGAAATAACTCTTCCGGACGGACTGACCGAGATCGGCGAAGGCGCATTCATAGAATGCTTCCAACTTCGGGAAATAGTTATCCCGAACAGCGTGCAAAAAATAGGAGGTGGTGCATTCTGGCGGTGCCCGGAGCTTGAGCGCGTTATTTTACCGGCATCGCTCAAAGAAATATCCCCCTCTCTCTTTAATGAATGCACAAGTCTAAAAGAGATTATCATCCCGGACGGAGTAACCTCGATTGGTGCTAACGCATTCACAAAATGCAGCGCGCTTGAAAGAGTGATCATCCCAAACAGTGTAAAAACCATAGGCGAGTGTGCCTTCGACCAATGCTCTGCGCTGAAGGAGCTTGATCTCGGAGACGGTCTTGAGTCTATCGGTATTATCGCTTTCAGTAATTGCGCCTCTCTTAAGGAGGTCGCGCTTCCCGAAAGCCTTATCGATATCGGACATGGTGCCTTTGCATTCAGCGGACTTGAGTCGGTTGTACTCCCGAAGAACCTGAAGATCCTGACTTATGATGTTTTCACAGGATGCAAGTCGCTTAAAAGCGTAAGCCTGCCGCAGGGGCTGACCGAAATCGGTTTTCGAGCTTTTCAGTATTGCTCTGCTCTCGAAACCATTGAAATACCCAATACGGTCAAAGTGCTCAGAAGCGAGGTGTTCAGCGGTTGCACCTCTCTGAAGACTCTTACCATACCCTCGAGTATTCAGCGTATCCAAGGACCGATGTTGTTTATGAATTGCACTTCTCTTACAAATATGACGATACCGGAGGGAATCATAATAGAATACACAGACTACAGTATGTTTGAAGGCTGTGAAAACCTTGAAAGCATTACGCTTCCAAGCGATCTTTCCCGCGTGTCGCGCAATACTTTCAAAAATTGCAGCTCACTTACCGAGATCAATTACAAGGGAACCGTCTCTCAGTGGAACTCGCTGACAAAAGAAGACAATTGGAATTCGGGCTGTGCGGCAACTGTCATCCATTGCTCCAACGGCGATGTCAAGCTCTATGACGAGCCCGAATACGATGGATCCCGTGGGCTTGAGTATGAAATAAGAAGTTATAACGGCAAAGAATACGCAGCTCTCGTAGGCATTGGAACTTGCACAGACAGTAAGATCGTCACCGCAACCTACTATCAGGGATTACCAGTAACCGATATAGACGGTTATGCTTTTGATAATATCAGCGGTATTACTTCCATTACAATTTCAGAGGGCGTGACTTATATTGAAATGTGCGCGTTTAATAATTGCCCCAACCTTCGTGAATTACACTTGCCGAGCACGCTTCAATCTATTGGCGCAGCTGAAGCAAATATTATTTCCGGAAGTACCAATATAGAGGTCATTTCAATTCCGAATAATTCCGAATACTTCTACGTTGACGGCAACTGTCTGATAGAAAGAAAAACCGGAACTCTTGTCCTCGTATGTAAGACAAGCGTTATCCCCACCGACGGCACGATCAAAGAGATCGGAAGATGCGTTTTTCAAGGTAATCCGAACATCAAAAACATAGTACTTCCCGAAGGAATCACTAAAATCGATGAGTTGGCATTTGCCGGATGCAAGAACCTCAAAAGCATCAGTTTCCCTAAGTCGCTCACAGAAATCGGTCCTTGGGTATTCCAAAACTGTACCTCACTTGAAAAGATCCACCTTCCCGAGAAGGTAACTTTGATATACTACGGTGCTTTTGAAAATTGCACAAAACTTGAAGAAGTTGTCCTTCCCAATTCTCTTGAGAAGATTTACTGGTCTTCTTTCGGACTGTGCAAAGCACTGAACGAGATTAAATTCCTCGGAACGAAAGCAGAGTGGAATTCGGTAGACAAAGACAACTCTTGGAATACGGGAAGCGCAATAACCGTCATTCATTGCTCCGTCGGAGACGTGAACCTTCTCGGTTACGACGGCTCGCGCGGGCTTGAATACAAGATCAGTGATGACGGCACTTATGCCATTCTCACCGGAATCGGTACCTGCACCGATAAGGATATCGTTATCGCTTCGACGTACAACGGTCTGCCGGTGACAAAGATCGACTCGTATGCCCTTTATAACTGTCAATTCATTGAATCGGTAGTCATCCCCGAAGGTGTTACGATCATTCATGACGAGGCGTTCTACCTCTGCAAGAATCTGAAAAAAGTTACGCTTCCGTCAACTCTTGAATGGATTCAGTATTGGGCATTTGCGGGTTGCGAGAGTCTTGAACGAATCACAATTCCCGACAGCGTAACACAAATATCTATAAGAGCTTTCAGCGATTGCAAGAATCTTTCCTTGCTGACTCTCGGCGCGGGAGTCGAGCTGATCGAGGAGAGTGCGTTTGAAAACTGCACCTCGCTCGTCTCTGTCCGATTCCCCAAGAGTCTCCGTCTGCTTGCAAACGACGCATTTGCGGGATGCATTTGGCTCAAGAACGTTTACTATGACGGCACGGTCGAGGAATGGAATTCGGTCGATTCTACGGGCAGGGATTACGGAAATAATTACGTCTGGTATGAAGGAGTTCCCGCCGAAAGGATCACTTGCACAAATGGATACGTCTTCCTCTCCACTATCTCCGAAGCCGAAGCATACGAGGCGGCAAGAGAATTTCTCGGCATCCCGAAAAGCCAGATCGGCGGAATATATGAGTTTGCCACAAAACCAAAATCACCTTTATACCCCTACTGCTACAAAGTCGCGCTCTGCGAATGGGTACCCGATACATACCTCTATGAGGTTCAAAAGGAGATATTTGTCAACCAGAACACGGGCGAATGCACCGAGGTGGTTTACGATTACCCCGACATCCCCGATGTCTTTCTTGACGTTGTCTTCAATCGCGAAAAGTTTATTTTTGTTGAACAAAGCTACTCAAATGGGGAATATACCTATACTACAGAAGAAACCTACCTGAAAACCTTTGAGCTTCTGCCGACTCTGCCCTTCGGCGCGGAGTCGCAGGGCTACGCGCTCCTCGACCTCGACGGCGATTCCGTCCCCGAGCTTGTATTCCCGAATATGCCGCGAACGTATTACGGACTCATTCTGCGCTGTCACGAGGGCAAGGTCTACGGCTACGAATGGGGCGGCGACGGGCTTAAGAGTGACGGCACGAATCCTTGGCACGAGAGTGCCGGGGAGGTTCAGGTACTTGACATACTCTATTTTGACGGATTGCTTCTCAAATCCCGCGAGATAATGAGATACGATTTCTCGGATCCCCAAAATGTGAAATATTACATTGAGGGCAAGGAAACGACGAAAGAAGAGTACGAAAAAGCCGCCGCAAAATACGACGGCGAGTACCTGAAATATTCAAACCTTGAATATTACCCCGTTTACGTAAATCCCTTCCCCGGGGGATAAAATTTAATGGCTGGATCGTTTCGATTCAGCCATCCTTTTTATTATAATCGGTTGAATTATCGAAAAAAATGTGGTATAATAAAGTAATAGACCATATCGGAGGAACACTGAATTGAAAGACTTCAAATTCAGAAAAGCAACAGAACAGGACGCCGCGCTCGTCCTTGAATTTATAAAAGGTATCGCAACCTATGAAAAAATGCTTGACGAAGTCGTCAACACCGAAGAAATGATAAAGGAAATCGTTTTCGGTAAGGGAAACGCAGAGGTAATTTTCGTCCTTGAAGAAGAAAAAGAAGTCGGATTCGCGCTCTTCTTCCACAATTACTCCACCTTCGTCGGACGTTCGGGAATTCATCTTGAAGACCTTTTCGTATGGCCCGAATACCGCGGCCGTGGCTACGGCAAGGCACTTTTCTGCGAGGTGGCAAGAATCACAAAAGAGCGAGGCTGCGGCAGAATGGAGTGGACTTGCCTTGACTGGAACACTCCAAGCATTAATTTCTACCTCTCGATGGGCGCAGTTCCTATGAACGAATGGACCATATACCGACTGACTGCAGATCAGATCGATAATCTTTTGAAATAACGGAGGAAAACACAATGCTTGAAATCGGAATGAAAGCACCCGACTTTACACTAAAAGACAAGAACGGAAACGACTTTACGCTATCTTCTCTTCTCGGCAAAAAGATAGTTCTCTATTTCTATCCTAAGGACAACACGCCCGGATGCACACGTCAGGCTTGCGCATTTGCGGGTGCGTACAAACAGTTTGAGGCAAAAGGCGTCGAGGTCATCGGCATCAGCAAGGACAGCGTGGCATCGCACGTAAAATTTGCCGAGAAATATAACCTTCCCTTCGTTCTTCTCTCCGACCCCGACCGAATTGCCATTGAGGCATACGGCGTCTGGCAGGAGAAGAAAATGTGCGGAAAAGTTTCAATGGGCGTAGTCCGCACGACCTTCATTATTGACGAAAACGGCAACATCGAAAAGATTATGCCGAAAGTAAAACCCGATACAAATGCCGCAGATATTCTTGCGGAACTTTAAGGAGGAAAAAATGTACACTATTTACGTTAATTTCATCTGCCACGATGGCAAAAGAGAGGCTTTCGTTGAAAGAATGAAGACCGAGGGCGTGCTTGAAGCTGTACGCGCGGAGGACGGCTGCATCCGCTACGATTATTATTATGCTGACGAAAACCCCAATGAGCTTCTGCTCATCGAGGCTTGGGAAACCAAGGAGCACCAGCAGGTGCACATCGGTCAGCCGCATATGGCAACTCTCCGCACCTTCAGAAACGAATATATCGCAGAGTCCAAGCTCGGTGAGTTTGAGCTGAAATGAAAAAGACAGATGAAAAAACAAACGTGATGCGCGTGCTCGATTCAAAAAGAATCGTGTACGAAAAGCATCTTTACGTTGACACAAATGCGATCAGCGGCACAGAAATCGCGGAAGTGTTGCATCAGGATCCCAATCACGTTTTCAAGACTCTTGTAACCGTCGGTGCGTCGAAGAATCATTTCGTATTTCTCGTTCCGGTTCACCGCGAGCTTGATCTCAAAAAGGCGGCGCGCGCGGCGGGCGAGAAGAATATTGTTATGATAAAGCAAAAGGAATTGCTCCCTCTGACCGGATACATCCACGGCGGATGCTCGCCTATCGGTATGAAAAAGCAGTTTTCAACCTTCATCAACGAAACCGCAGGAAATTTCGAAACGATCCTTTTCAGCGCAGGCAAGATCGGATATCAGGTCGAGATCACGCTTGAGGAATTACGTAAAGCTCTCAGATTCGAGCTTGTTGATCTGACGGTGGATTGATTCCATCTCATTTCCTATTTTTTATCCAAGAGCAAGCAA
>JAZSMP010000372.1:0-12763 GCA_045535915.1 Eubacteriales bacterium
TACGCTGTAATAGCGCGGATTTTTCGGATCAACGGTGATGCTGCGAATATTCCCGAATGCTATGATCGCACTTTCTTCCATAACCGTCAGATCAGCGGGAATATGGATGGATTCAAGATCGTAACAGTGCGAGATAGCCATGAAATCCAGATGAGTTACAGTATCTGATATGACTATGCCCGTCACACCTTCAACCCCATAAATAGCTCTGCGTCCGATTGAAGTAACAGGCAGACCTTTGTAGGTCGAAGCAACAACGATCTCTTTATCGGTGCAAGTGCCGATTCCGACGAGCACGGCGTGGTCGCCCTCGATCTGATATTCAAGTCCCTGCGAGCCGTCGTATTCGGGTTCGGGCGGCTGAGCTGATGTGATCTCAACGTTGCCGTCGGTGCAATGCACGGTCTCGATCACGCTTCCGAGATTCCATTCCGCGTCCTTTGCGATGGCGTTCCATTCGTTGACGCTACCGAGATAGTCGAGCTTGCGGAGCGCGGTGCAGTCGCGGAAGACCTGCGCGGAGATGCTTTTGACTCCCGCGGGAATAACGACCGACTCAAGTCCGATGCAATTCATAAACAGAGTCGTTTCGAGTTTTCCGAGTCCTGCCGGGAGAGTAACGCTTTTCAGCAATTTGCAGTTTTCAAACGCATCCCCACCGATAAAGCTGACGCTGTCGGGGATGCTGACTTTTTCGAGCCCCGTGCAGTTCTTGAAGGCGCGCATATCTATCGCGGTCACCGTCTCGGGGAGGGTCACGCTCTTGACTCTCGGGTAGTCAGCGAGAGCAGCCTCACCGATCATAGTCACGGGAACTCCGTTATAAGCTGACGCCACGGTGATGTCCGCGTCGGTGCAGGTTCCCATTCCGAAGAGCCACGCCGACTTGCCGTCCTCGGCGAGCTTATAAACGAGTCCGCGCGAGCCGTCGTATTCGGGCTCGGGAGAAGCGGTAGTACCGTCGTAGAGCGGCTCTGTGGTTTCCTCTTCTGAGTTATCGGGCTCGGGCACCGTGGTCTCGGGTGACGTGGGCTCGGGCTCGGGCGAGGTGGTGACCTCCTCACTTGTGATATCGGGCGAGAGGGTCGTTTCATCCGCGGAAGTCTCGTTGAAGCCCGAAATGTTCAGATAATTGTTTATGATGTGGTGGACGAGGGGGATAAACGCGCTGATGAGGAGAAGTCCCGCGGCGAGCGCGAGCGTCAGTCTGATCGACTTGCGGAAGCCGCTGCCGTCGGCTGTGTGCGCGCCGTTTTTCGGTCTTGCCTTGATCTGCTCAGCCGCTTCGTCAACGAATTTTTCGTCGATGTATTCAAGCGCTTCAAGGAGTTGCTTGTTGCGCAGTCCGTTGTCCTTTTTCATACGATTATGCCCTCCTTTCCGAGCCTTGCCGCAAGCCGGTCGCGGGTTCGCATAAGGAGAGACTTGACCTTTCCGACGGTAAATCCCATATCCTCGGCAACTGCGGCTACGTCCTCACCGAAGTAGTAGCGCAGAACGAAGACCTTGCGCTCGTGTTCGGGGAGTGATTCAAGAAATTCATTGATGATCCTGCCCGCGCGCGCCGCCTCGAACTGATCGCAGAGATCGGCTGTGTCGGGTATCACGGTGAGGAATTCCTCGCCGACTGTCATGTAATTTGCGCACCGCTTCCATCTGTTTTCGGCGCGGGTGCGGTTGAGCGCGAGGTTGCGCGTGATCTTCGCAATATACGATTTGAGGCTGTGCGGCCTCTCGGGCGGGATCGAGTTCCAGAGCGCCAAAAGAACGTCATTGACGCATTCTTCACGGTCCTCTCTGATCGCCAGTATATTCGCGGCTACGGTGTGGCAGAAGTTTTCATACTTCGTTTGTGTTTCGCTGAGTGCTTGTTCGTCTCGCTCAAAATAGAGTTCTATAATTCTCTCGTCATTCATGGGCTCGCCTCCTTTCCGAAGTTGTTTTTGCCCTTCACTTATCAAGTAACCGAAAATGCCGATTTGGTTTCAGGTTTTTGATAAAAATTTTTAAAATTTTTTCGAATCGTCGGGTTGCATAAAAATACAGCACCGTTTTTGTGCATTTTGACAGCTAAAGAGGCTTCAATATTATATTACCATATTTCGCGTAGTTTGTCAATGGGAATCGCCTACAGCGAATGATGATTTGCCTTCGGTAAAATGAAGAAAAATTTCCGCCGAGGCGGAAATTTCCATTTTATTAATGCTTTTTGAGCCTTGCGAAAAAAGTTACCTTACCTCTGCCCTCTGCCCTCATTTAATCCTCATCGCCCTTATCGCGTTGAGCACGGCGATGACCATGACGCCGACGTCGGCAAAGATGCCGAGCCACATATCGGCGAAGCCGATGGCAACGAGCGCGAGGCATCCGAATTTGACGGCGAGTGAGAAGATTATGTTCTGTTTGACGATCGCGAGAGTCTTGCGTGAGATCTTTATTGCCTTTGCGATGTCAAGGGGATCGTCCTTCATCAGCACAACGTCAGCCGCCTCGATAGCGGCATCCGAGCCCATCGCGCCCATAGCGATTCCGACGTCGGCGCGGGCGAGGACGGGGGCATCGTTGATGCCGTCGCCGACAAAGGCGACCTTTCCGCGGTCCGAAAGCATGGATTCAACGGCTTCGAGCTTGTCGGTGGGCAGAAGCGAGGCGCGGTATTCGGTAAGTCCGAGCTCGTCTGCGACGGATTTCGCGATCTCTTCGCCGTCGCCCGTCAGCATAATGCAGCGCGAGACGCCGAGAGATCGCATTTTTTCGATAGCCTCGCGTGAATTTTCCTTGATGACGTCGGAAATAAGTATGATGCCCGCAAAGTTGCCGCCGACCGAGACGTATACTGCCGTAGACGCGCCCGAATATTCGGGTGCGTTTTTTATCAGCTTTCGGTTTCCTACGGATACGGCTGTGCCGTCGACCTCGCAGACGATGCCCATGCCCGCCGCCTCGCGGATATTCGACACGCGCGAACGGTCGATCGCCTTGCCGTAGGCAGAAATTATGCTCTGCGCGATCGGGTGTGAGGATGCACTTTCCGCGTGCGCGGCAAGCTCGATCAGTTTTTCTGCGGGGATCGTGTTTTTTATGATGTCCGAGACCACAAAAACGCCGCGCGTCAGCGTGCCCGTCTTGTCGAGAGCAACGGTTTTGACCTCGGCGAGTGCTTCAAGGTAATTCGAGCCCTTTACGAGTATTCCCTCGCGGCTCGCGCATCCGATGCCCGCAAAAAATGAGAGCGGAATGCTCACGACGAGCGCGCAGGGACAGCTGATGACAAGGAAGGTCAGCGCGCGGTAGAGCCAGAGCGACCAATCGCCGAGGAAGAGCGGAGGCAGCACGGCGAGCGCAAGTGCCGCGCCGCAGACTGCGGGCGTGTAGACGCGCGCGAATTTCGATATGAATTTTTCCGACTTCGACTTGCGCGAGCTTGCGTTTTCGACGAGCTCAAGGATCTTTGAGACCGTCGATTCGACGAATTCGCGCTCGGTGACGATCCTCAGCACTCCCTCTCGGTTGATAGAGCCGCTGATGACCGAGTCGCCTGCGGAAACCGTGCGCGGGATACTCTCGCCCGTCAGCGCGGAGGTGTCGAGCGTGGATGAGCCTTCAATGACTCTGCCGTCGATCGGGACCTTCTCGCCCGGCTGAACGATTATGATGCTTCCGACCGCGATTTCGGTAGGATCTACCTCGATTATCACGCCGTCGCGTTCAATATTGGCGTGATCGGGGCGGATGTCCATAAGCTCGGCGATATTTTTGCGGCTCTTGCCGACCGCGATCGACTGAAAGAGCTCGCCCGTCTGATAAAAGAGCATGACTGCAACGGCTTCGTTATAGTCTCCGCTTTTCGAATAGATCGCAAGAGCGAACGCGCCTACGGTGGCGATCGCCATAAGGAAGTTCTCATCGAGAAACTGTCGGTTCCATATGCTGAGAATGGCGCTCCATAGGATGTCGTAGCCGATAAGGAGGTATAGCGTGCCGAAAAGAGTGAGACGCGGCAAGCCTTCAAGCGGGATAAGATTGAGAATGAGAGTGCCCGCGGCGGCGGTGATGATCCGCGCGAGCATTTGTTTTTGACGCCGTTTCATCAGCACTCGATAGAGAAGAAGCGGTCAACCTTGCGGCAAGTCTTGAGAATATCTTTAAGTACCTTTTTTTCGTCGGCGCCTTCGGCAAACTCGACAGTCATTTTCTGTGTCATAAAGTTGATGGTGAGATCACAGACGCCCGCGATCTTTCCTGCAGCGTCTTCTGCCTTCGTGGCGCAATGTGCGCAGTCAATTTCGATTTTGTAGATCTTTTTCATAAAATTCAATCTCCCGTGAGAAATTTTACAATTAAACGCTTGTTTAATCGTTCTGCATATAGTATACTGTTTTGGGAATGAAAAATCAATACTTTCTACTCCATATCTGCCAAAAGAGCAAAAACCATTGCCAAAAAGGAGCATATTATGTCAAAAAATTGCACTCACGCACACGCGCACGCGTTGCAGTTCGGCACCGCCGCAGAATTTTTCAGAATGCTTGGTGACGAGACGAGAATAAAGATCTTCTGGATACTCTGCCACAGCGAGGAATGCGGAGTGGGGCTATCCGAGCGGCTTGGGATCTCGAGTCCTGCGGCGGCGCATCACCTGCGCGTGCTTCGCGAATGCGGATTGATCGATTCGCGCCGCGACGGCAAGGAGGTTTGGTACAGACTTGCCGACAGCGAAACGGCGGTGAGGATGCACAGCGCGGTCGAGTCGATAATGGAGGTCGCTTGTCCCGCCGATGAGGTTGGCGCATCGAGCATAGACACGGTGCGTAAGGTGCACGATTATCTGGTCGGGCATCTGAGTGAGCGCGTGACGATAGAGGAGCTTTCAAGGATGTTCCATATCAACGCGACGACACTCAAGGATGCGTTCAAGGCGGAGTACGGCACCTCGCTCGCGGCTCATATAAAGGAGCACAGAATGGAAAAAGCCGCCTCGCTCCTGCGCGAGAGCCGTATGAGTATTTCCGAGATCGCAAAAAGCGTGGGCTTTGAGAGCCGCAGCAGGTTTACGACGGCGTTTAAGGAGAAGTATGGAGTGCTTCCGAGTGAATACAGGAATCCTGAAAACAAATAAAAAATTCCGAGCCGAGGCTCGGAATTTTTTATTCGACAGTGCTTTGTTCTTTGCCCTCAAAAAATGAGCCGACTGCTCGGCTCATTTTTGTCACGCTATCGGCTCTCCGTCTTTATCGAAGAGGGGGAGCTTTTCAAGGTAGATGAGATCGTCGCGTTTGGTAGCGTCGCCCTCGGCAAGGATCGCCATACGTCCGCAGATATTGCCGCCTGCGGCGTTTACGAGCTTTTCGATAGCGAGAAGAGACTCGCCGGTCGAGATAACGTCGTCAACGATGAGGATCTTTTTGCCCTTCATAAGATCAGCATCGGCTTTGTCAAGGTAGAGCTTTTGCTCCTTTGCGGTGGTGATCGAGTTTACGGTCACCTCAAAAACGCCCGTCATATAGAGCTTTGCCGCCTTTCTCGCGAGAAAGTACTTCTGATTTCCCGCAAGACGTGCCATTTCGTGAACGAGCGGAATGCCCTTTGCCTCGGCGGAGATGAGGTAGTCGTATTCGGGTGCGAGATCAAGCATCTTCTGCGCGCACGCGGTGGTCAGCTCGGGGTCGCCGAAGATGACAAAAGCGCCGATCTGAAGGTTTTCGTTCAGGGGGCAGAGCGGAAGCGCACGGTCGCATCCCGCAATGTTCATATTATAATGTGTCTTTGCCATGTTTTTTACCGTCCTTATGTGATTTTTCTATCATATATAATTATACACTATGTGGGAAAAAAGTCAAGTGCTTTTGGAAAAAATATTGACAAGCGGAAAAGAATGTGATATTATTATATTGAAGAAATCTGTTAACCGAGGAATGAAAATGAAGCGCATAATACTATTGATGATATTGGTTATCCTGTGCGTGCTCTTTTGCTCCTGCGAGGGTATAGGCCACGACCTTCCTGCCGTTACTACGGAGCCTCAGTCCGGACTTGTCAAGCTGACTCCCGAGGAAGAAAAAGAGATAATTGATACGTTTATTCATAATGCAAACAGAGATGAAACGCGTGATTATTCGGTCAGATGCTTTTGGAAATCCGAGAATGCGTATGCTGCTTTAATTGACGGAGAAGACGTTATAGCCACAGAAACCCAAGAGATAATTAACGGATACAGATTTGATTATACGGAGCTTAAGGTCATAAACGTATATTGCTTGGGGAGGGTCTATGCTCTTACAAGCGCATTGGATAACGGTATTATTACAGATGATGACCTTCGGATAATATATGAAAATTATGCCGACACGATCAAACAAGATTAACAACAGAGGGGAAAATGATAAAGCAGCGTCTCTTAAGTTTTATGATCGTTATGCTTACCTCTGCCTTTTGAAAAAATATTGACAAGCGGAAAAGAATATGGTATTATATTGAAATATTTTTGGGAGGATGGAAAATGAAGCGTATAGCAGTGTTGATGATATTGGTTATCTTGTGCGGACTCTTTTGCTCCTGCGACGGTATTGGATTGGACCAACCCATTGTAACTACTGAAGTAATAGACACTACTCCTCCGCCCTATGACCCGACCGCAAGTCCGGTTGAACTCACTCCCGAAGAGGAAACCGAGATAATAAGAAGTTTTATCATTTATTCGGCGTCAAGTCTCTCCGAGGATAACTACAAGGTCCGTTGCTTCGGCGCGGAGGACGGTGCCTATGCCGTTTTTGTTGAGCCCGTCGGATATACTCCCATCGAGTTTGAGGATTATATCGAAAAGCCTTATTCCACGCCGATGACCCGCGAGTATTTCGGAAGCTCGTCCTTTGACTTCTGGTATGAGATCGGCGACCCCTTGATTATTTATAAGGATGGGGAGTTTTACCGTCTGCGCAAGGCGTTGGAAACGGGAATCGTCACAGGCGCGTTCCTGCGCGACGTCAATGATCTGTATAAAGCAGCCAATCCCGGATTTTACGATAAAGAATGGTAACACAAAAGGAACAAAAGATGAAAAAGACGTTATTATGCATTTTGACAGTAATTCTCGCGTTATCGGTTATTAGTCCGACCGCTTCCGCCGCGCCGCGCGACGAAGCCGAGCCCGGCGAGGCTTACAACGTTATTTACTACGAAGAATTCAACTATGAAAACACGACGGGCAACGCTAAAATCGAAAAGCTTCTCGGCTGGAAGATCCTTTCGAAGTCGGCAAAGAACGCCGTGACCGACCCGACCGCGACTTACTCGATCAAGGACGGCAGACTTTACATCGAAAACAACAAGGCAAACGGCAAGGATTCCTATATCAAGATCCTTGACGACGTGCATATGATGAGCACCTGGCTGAGTGATTACACTCTTCAGTATGACGTCACACTGACCTCAAACGGCGACACATCGCGTTATCTTGCGATCCTTACCGACTACAAGGACAGCACAGCCGGTTTTTATCACTCCTTCCACCTCCGCATCAACGGCTCTGCGAACAATCAGGCACGCATGAACGGAACCTGGAGCACCTTTGACGCGCCCGGCAATTACTACGCGGCTGATCAGGATGACAGCGACGGTACGTCGACTATCGCAAAAAAGATACTCGGAAGGGATTTTAACGGCAACTCGCTGTTGAAGGATATTGACCTGACGGTCAGGATCGTTTGCGAAAAGCTCGATATCGGTCCGCGCGTTTATATCCGCAACAATACCGCGGACGGAGATTTCGTTCTCGTTTCGAGAGCGGGCGGCGACACGCCAACGAGCACAGCCTACCGCAAGACGGGCGGAATGTCGCTCGTGCTGAAGGCGGGCGGGAAGATCAACGGATATATTGACAACATCGTCGTTTATAAGGGCACCGGCGAGCCTTGCTGGGAGGAGATCAAGCTTCCCGAGACCACAGAGGCTCCCGAAACGACCGTCGCACCCGAGACAGAACCCACGACAGAGCCGACGACAGACCTCGTAACCGAACCCACGCCCGAAGAGAGCGGATGCTCTTCCGTAATCGGCGGGGCAAGCATTGCAATACTCCTCGCCGCCGCAGTGGTTTTGAAGAAGAGAAGATGATTACGTAAAAACAGCGCTGAGTTCATAAGAACTCAGCACTGTTTTTTTATCTATGTCCAGTATTCTTTTTGTTGTTTTTCTGTCCGCTTGCGGGCTTGGCGGGTCTTGAGTTTTTCGCGTTTTTTTGCGGGCGGGAATTCTTTTGGTTGCGGTTATTCTGATTTTTGCTCTGATTCTTGCCTTGGGGCTTGAAGCTGTTTTCGGGACGGACGAGGCAGTCCTTGCCCGTGCCGATGAGGTCTTCGCGGTGTGCGGCGATGAGTGCTTCGCGGACGAGAGGTGCGTTTTCGGGTTTGCCGTACTGCAGAAGCGCGCGTTGGAGTCTCTTTTCGCGCGGGTCGCGGGCGACGTAGACTTTTTTGCCGGTGAAGGGGTCGATTCCCGTGGCGAACATAACGGTCGACGCCGTGCCGGGGGTGGGGTAGAAGTCCTGGACCTGCTCGGGCGAGAGGTTTTCGCGCTTCAGATAGAGCGCGAGTGCGATCGCGTCGTGCAGCGTCGAGCCGGGATGGCTTGACATCAGGTAGGGAACGAGGTACTGCTCCTTGCCGCACTCGCGGCATAGGTCGAAGAATTTCTCGCGGAAACGGCGGTAGACCGAGAAATCGGGCTTGCCCATGTACGCGAGAACGCCCGACGAGCAATGCTCGGGAGCAACCTTGAGCTGTCCCGATACATTGTCGCGGACGAGCTTGCGGAAGAAGGAGTCGTCGGCGTCCGCCATGAGGTAGTCGAAACGGATTCCCGAGCGGATAAAGACCTTCTTGATACCCGGGATCTTCTCAACCGACTCAATGAGATCGTAATATTCCTTGTGATCGACTTTGAGGTTGGGGCAGGGTTTGGGAGCGAGGCACTTGCGGTTGGGGCAAACGCCGTGCTTTAGCTGTTTATCGCAGGCGGGCGCGCGGAAATTCGCGGTCGGACCGCCGACGTCGTGTATGTAGCCCTTGAAATCGGGCATCTTTACGATCTCGCGTGCCTCTTCGAGAACGCTTTCCTTCGAACGGCTGCGAACACTCCGTCCCTGATGGAATGCGAGCGCGCAGAAATTGCAGGCGCCGAAGCAGCCGCGGTTGTGAGTGACCGAGAAAGCAACCTCCGCGATCGCGGGCACGCCGCCGTCACGGTCGTAGACGGGATGGACGCGGCGGGTGTAGGGAAGTGCGTAGACGCGGTCGAGCTCCTCGCGCTCAAGCGGGGGCATCGGGGGATTCTGAACGAGTATCTTGTCGCCGTAATGCTCGATGATGGCGCGTCCGCCGATAGCGTCCTGCTCGCGGTATTGTTTGCCGAAGGCATCGGCGTAGGCGCGTCCGCCCTCCTTAAGCTCTTCCCAGTCAAGCTCTGCGGCAACCTCGTAGTGGATCTCGGGCTTGTCCGCGGGGCAAAGATAGCATGAACCGCGCACGTCGCGGATCTTTTTGACCGGGACACCTTTGTCGAGCAGATTTGCGATGCGGACAAGGATGTTCTCGCCCATGCCGTAGGTGAGGATGTCGGCGCGGCTGTCGATGAGGATCGATCGGCGCATGCGGTCCTCCCAATAGTCGTAGTGTGCGAAACGGCGGAGCGAGGCTTCAAGACCGCCGAGGATGATCGGCACGTCGCCGTAGGCTTGTCTGATAAGGTTTGAATAGACGATCGTTGCGCGGTCGGGGCGCAGACCGGTCTTTCCGCCGGGCGAATAATAGTCGTAGGAGCGGCGGTGGCGGGTGACCGAGTAGTGGGATACCATAGAATCGACGTTTCCCGCGGTGACGAGGAAGCCGAGTCTCGGCTTACCGAAGCGCTTGATGTCGTCGAGCGTCTTCCAGTTCGGCTGTGCGAGAATGGCAACGCGGTATCCGGCCGCCTCGAGGACGCGGGATATTATGGCAACGCCAAATGAGGGATGATCCACGTAGGCATCCCCCGTTACGTATACAAAATCGGGTCTCTCCCAGCCGCGCGCGGTCATTTCCGCGCGCGATATGGGAAGAAATTCTGTTCCGAGCATTTTATTTCTCCTGAATTTAGTGAGTACAGACTTCGTTCTCCTCATCCACCGCGCCAAGCGCGGTCCCCCTTCCCCGCTGGGGAAGGCAAATTGGCTTGATCGCTAATTTCAAAAGTACAGCGGATTTTATTCAGATTAATAATTTTGTATATTAAATAGGAACATTTTATTGAAAACTGAATCTGAATATAGATGCGAAAAAATAAAATATTCCTATTTGATATATGAGATTCAAGAAATGCTATGTTCGCTGTACATATAGAATTAGAGTGCAAATTTTTTAGCCTTCCCCAGCGGGGAAGGGGGACCGCGCTTGGCGCGGTGGATGAGGAGATCGCCGTCTGCACTGCATAAAAGATATGTGTACTTTTAAATCAATTACTTTTTTGTCTTCTTTATTCCAAAGAATTTTCTTAAAATCGGCGCCAGAATTGCGGGCGGGCGCATTAAAACGATTTTCATTTGACCCCCTACTTGATAAGCATTAAGCCTGCGCAGAGGAGGACAGCCGCCTCTATAAAAGCAAGTACCTTGCCCGGCAAGAGGAAGGCGAGGAGTATTCCCGCGCCAAAAGTCAGCGCAAGCACTCCCACGGTCTGTCTGATTTTTCTGCAATCTCGCATATTCCACCTCCGCGATACGTTTTCATTAGCATTATATGCGGAAAGAGGACGGAATGATCACGCATCGCGCGATTCTATGACGAAAAGTGAGCCTTTTTTGACCGAGATCAGCGCGCAGTTGCCGTCGATCTCGTTTGAGGTGCCGAGGCCCGCGTTTTTGCGCGAAAGACGGGCGTTCTTTAGCGGATATTTTGCGCCCTCGACAGAGACGCCCTTGACAATGTCTGAGGCGGCAATGAGTGAAAAGTATTTAAAACCGCTTCTGCCGATCAGCGCGGAGCCGCCGCCAACGAAGTGCACGCGCGAGACGCCGTCGGTCATAATCGCGTAGTAATTCCGTGCGGCAAGGTCCTCGAGGATCGAGAGATTGGCAAGAGTGTGGTCGAGTCTGCCGCTGAGTCCGCCGATGATGACAAAGGAATCGGCGCCGCGCTCGATCGCGACCTCGACCGCAACCTGCGCGTCGGTCATGTCCTTCTCGGGCTTGAGGCGGATGACCTCGGCGTCCTCGGGGATGTCGCGCTCGGGGAAGGAATCGAAATCGCCGACGGCGATGCCGATGTGATCGCCGAGCAGTTTTGCGTTAAGTAACCCTGAGTCGGCGGCGACGGTGATGTCGTCGCCCTTGGGGTGTTCTGTGATAAAGTCGGGGTCGATCTTACCGCCGACGTAGATAAAGGCTTTCATGATCTTTTCTCCCAGCGGGGTTTGGCTTTGAGCGTGCGGTACATTGAAAGATAACTTTCGTGGCGCGATTCGGCGATCTCACCGCGTTCGATCGCTTCGAGGACGGCACAGCCCTCCTCTTTGGTGTGCGAGCAGTCGAGGTAACGGCATTCGCCGTAGTGCTCGCGGAACTCGCGCATGGTATCGGGCAGAGCTTCAAAGGGGAAGAAATCGAAGTTTTCAAAGTCTATCATCGAAAAACCCGGCGTGTCGGCGAGAAATCCGCCGATCTCAAGCGGAAAGAGCTCCGCCTGACGGGTTGTGTGCTTTCCGCGCGCGATCTTGCGGCTGATCTCACCCGCTTCGAGCTTCATTTCGGGGAAAACGGCGTTGATCAGTGTCGATTTGCCGACTCCCGATGCTCCCGCGAATGCCGCGACCTTTCCGGGGAGAGTCTTTTTGATGTATTCCGAGAACTCCGCAATGCCCTCGCCCTCGTAGCAGGATAGCGTGAAGGTGGGATAGAGCGCGGAGGTGTAGGTCGCTTTGAGTTTTTCGGCAACCTCGGGCGCGAGCTCTGATTTGCCGATGACGACAGCCGCCTCGATCCCGTGGTATTCGGCCACAGAAAGGAGCTTGTCTATCGTCTCTGTTGCTGGAGCGGGAGCCGCCGAGGCGCAGACGATGACGAGCAGGTCGAGGTTCGAGAGAGGCGGACGGATGAGGGAGTTGCGGCGCGGCAGAATCGCAGAGACCGCGCCCTCGGGAAGTCCCGAGGAATCGTCTTGCGGGATGCCGCCCTCGGTAAAGGAATTGTCGGTATAGATAAATTCGCAGATGTCGCCGACCTTGATCTTGCCTCCGTCGGGAGTGCGGAGCGAACCGCGCGCGCGCGTAAGCAGAGTTCTGCCCGCGAGAGGGGATTCAGTTCCCGCATAGAGAGAGGCGTGTTCCGCGCTGCCGGCAAGCTTTACGCAGTAAAGACCGCCCACACCGCGCAAGATTCGGCATTGAGTTTTATATTCCATATAAATTACCTTTCGCACAGACCGAGATCTGCGGCGTATATGTAAGAAATTTCGGAGAGTGAGTATTCTGCGCGGTGTGGCGTGAGAGTCAGCATGAGAGCACCGCGCAGACTGTGGTTGTAATCAAATCTTCCGCCCAGACCCTGCGAGTCGAAGCCGACCGAACCGCAGAAGCCGACTTTGCCGCCCGTGAAATCGACAACGGCGCATTCGGTGGCATCGGATGCGCAGATAAAGCTGTCGGCACCCGCCGCGGTGAGCGAGTCGTAAAGATCGTAGAGAGATTTTGATACGTAGGATTCGTTCATATCCTCGCAAGCGTCAAAAATCTGTTT
>JAZSMP010000095.1:0-11396 GCA_045535915.1 Eubacteriales bacterium
TCTCAACGAGTACGCAGCTATCCAGAGCGGTATCATGGCCACCGTTCACGCTTACACCGGCGACCAGATGATCCTCGACGGTCCCCAGAGAAAGGGTGACCTCCGCCGTGCACGTGCAGGCGCACTGAACATCGTTCCCAACTCCACCGGCGCTGCTAAGGCTATCGGCCTGGTTATTCCCGAGCTCAACGGCAAGCTGATCGGTTCCGCTCAGCGCGTTCCTACCTGCACCGGCTCTACCACCATTCTGGTAGCTGTTGTTAAGGGCGCTAACGTAACCAAGGAAGGCATCAACGCTGCTATGAAGGCTGCTGCTACCGAGTCCTTCGGTTACACCGAGGAAGAGCTCGTTTCTTCCGACGTTATCGGTATGCGCTACGGTTCTCTCTTCGATGCTACCCAGACCATGGTTGCAAAGATCGACGAGGAGACCTACCAGGTTCAGGTCGTTTCCTGGTACGACAACGAGAACTCCTACACCAGCCAGATGGTTCGCACCATCAAGTACTTCGCAGAGCTCAACTAATTTTAGTTTCTCTCAAGTCTTCCAAACACCGTCCGATTTTTTCGGACGGTGTTTTTTTGTTTTTTTATTGACATACCGTTCTTTTTTTGGTATAATGGTATTAATATCTTATAAACAGAGGTGCAATATGAAAAGGAACAAACTCATATCATCCGTCGCTCTTCTTCTGGCAATCTTGACGCTTGCCTCATGTACCGTTCCCGGTATTGACCCCATTGACAGCGGCGACTCCGATCCCATCATTATAACGAACACCCCCGAATCGACATCCACGGGCGTTCTCGAGCCGGTTGTCCCCGAGGGAATCCTCCTTGCGGGTCCCGATATCGCGGCAAATTGCACGATAGTATATCCTTCCGGTAACTCCGCGATCTATAAGGCTGCGGCAGGCTACCGCGATTATATTCTGGAAATGACGGGAGTAAAGCTCGCCCTCTGTAATGAGCTTGAAGCTCCCCAAACCGAATATATCATTACGGTGTCTCTTCCCGACAGTTCTCTCTCCTGCGAGTATTCCGCAGTCCTCGACGGCAAGACTCTTACCGTTTCGGGTAAGAGCTCCGAGAATATCGTTGACGGCCTCGCTTACCTCAAGGCAACGACCGTAAAGAGCGGTTATCTCGCCATCCCCGAGGATCTGTCTTACAGTTCCGGCGCGGCTCCCGAGGTCCTCTCCCAGTATCCCGAAAAATACTACTATTACGAGGACGTATATACTCCCACTCTTCTCTACGAATACAAGAGCGGGGCTGTTGACATATCGAAGTCCAAGCTCATCATCAACGGCACCGATATGACAAACAAGGCAAAGTGGGAAGCCGACTGCGTTTCTCTGACAGACGTCAACTTCCCCGCGGGCGACTACACAGTTCTCGTCTCTCTTTCGGACAGCGCGGGCAATATCAAGGTCCTTGACACAGCATTCAGCTGCGGCGACGGCTCGGTGATGAATCTCTACTCGGGCGAGCTCCATGCTCACACAGGAGACTCCGACGGTGTGTCAACAGTCAAGGAAGCATACGCATACGCGCGCGACGTTGCAAAGCTTGATTTCTTCTCGGTAACCGACCACTCGAACTCCTTTGCTAACGACGTATATAAGTCAAAACATCTCTCGAATGCTGACGAGTATAACGATCCCGGCAATTTTGTCGCCCTCTACGGCTACGAGCAGACCTACAATAACGCAACATACTACGGTCACCTCAATACCCTCAACTACGATTCGCTCACAACAAGATCGATCAAGCTCAAGCAATACTACGGTGTTATGGCAAGGGAGGACAGCTCCATCGTCATGTTCAACCACCCCGGATACACATGGGGTAACTTCTGCGAATACGATTTCTGGTCGGAGGAATTCGACAAGGTCGTAAATCTCTCCGAGATCAAGGGTAAATCCTACGACGGCGAATATGCCCTCTCTCTTACCAAGGGCTGGCACGTTTCTCCCCTCTACAACGAGGATAATCACTCGGCTAACTGGGGCGCCGCATACGAATACTGCGGTTACGCACTCGCGCCCGCGCTCACCCGTCAGAATATCATCGAAGCTTTCCAGAAGAACCGTACTTATACCACCACCGATAAGACTCTGAAGATATACTACAAGATCAACGATGAGTGGATGGGCTCGCGCCTCAATAACCCCGATAAGCTGAAAGTCAGCATCGACCTTCAGACGGGTAAAGTACAGGGTCTCGGACTTGTTGAGCTCGTGGCTGAGGATAACGTAGTAGTTGCCTCGATGAACCTCGGCAGGACAAAGAAATATACCTGGGAATTCGAAGTGGATCCTCATTATGATTATTACTATGTCAGAGTTTCATCGGATAAGATCTGGTGCGTTACTGCTCCTATCTGGATCGAAAACAGAGAAGAGCTTACTATTACCGAGCTCTCTCAGTCGCTTGTAACCAATGCCGCTAATGTCGGCGATCACCGCATCACCGCAACCGTCAAGAACTCCGCCTCGGTTGCTCTTACCAATGCTGTTGCCACCTTCTACATATCCGCACCCTCCGGAATAAACATAACCTCACAAACTCCAGCTGCAACCGTCAGACTCGATAAGATAGCGGCAGGCGCGACGGCCGAGGTATTTGCCGACCTGCCATGCGCCATCGGGCAAAACCGTATTTACGTGATCGTCACCGCCGAAGCCGACGGTCAGAAATACGGTGCGGTAAAATATACCGAAATTTCCAACATATATTTTTCAGAGATCGTTTCCAAGACCAGCAAGGGCGGCAGTCAGAGAGCTTACGAGTTCATCGAGCTCTACAACAACTCAAACAGAACCGTAAATCTCTTTGATTACTCGATCCGCTACTACGCAAAACCCGGTGCAAAGGCCGATTCTCTTGCCGAGAACACATGGAAGCTTTCGGGTACCATTGCGCCGCATTCTACGGTTGTTCTCTGGTTCGTTGCTTCGGATAACAAACTCAGCGTTGCCGACTTCAACAAGAACTACGGCACATCGCTTGTCGGCGGTAAGGATATCATCATGATCGTCGGCCAAAGCATTCCCGATACCAATCCCGTACAGCTTGAGATCCTCAACGGCAGTACCGTCATCTCTCGCTGCTGGTATAACTGGGAAGGGGATCTTGATGTTGTTCCCGATAAAGCGGTAATATTCAATTATCCCAACAACTATACATTTACCGCAACCGTAAGCAAAGCGCGTATAGCTCCTACTCCCGGTACACTCGCAGACGGCCAGATGCCGGAGCAGATAAAGAAGTAAGTGCAAAGTTGAGGTAAATTTCCTCGATATGCTCGGAAATGACTTTCCGGATAAATGCACTAAGCGTTGATGATCCAACAATGGATTGGATAAATTAATATCTAAATAAAATATCTCGGATATTCTGAAGCGTGTGAACTTCAGGATATCCGAGATTATTCTATTTATTTATTTTGTTATTTCGCCGCGCAATACCTTATCAGCGCAGCACAAAATTATTGATCAGTGATTTTAGCCTTGACAAAAATTTTCCTTAACTTTGTACTTTGCATTTTGCACTCAATTGTTTTTTCTTCTCATTATGCACGCGCCGCAAACGATGAGAGTAAGAATTGCGTAGGTCGAGAATCCTCCGCATCCCTTCTTTTCCCCGGTGGGTTCGGTGGTGTTGCCGTCGGGAGCGTTTGTAGCATTGGGAGCCTCGGTTGTCTCTTCGGGAACATCAGGTGCGCTGAGGAACTGATCTGCTTCCGCTGAGTTGGTAAGCGTTATGCCCTTGAAGTTCGCATAAGCCTCTGCAAGCCACTTGTCGAACTTGGGAGCGACCATGTACATACCGTCAGCGTTCAGATGGCTTACGTCACTCGCGGTCAGGCAATACTGCTGACGGAATTTTGCGTCAGCCATGTCAACGCCGGTGTACTCAGCGTCTGCGGCATACATGCAAACGATATGAGGATCGTTGTAGTACTCAGCAAGCTCCTTCATAGCGTCGGCGTAGTCATTGTTGGTGCCAAGGTAACCTGTCTCTGTAGCGTAGCTCCAGGGAGTTACGAGAACGATGAGGGCGTCGGGATTCTTCTCACGGATACCCTTGATAATGATATTGAGCGCACCCTTGAAGGAAGTGCCTGCAGTGCTGTCGTTTTTACCGAAGGGGACGCTGTAGTGACGGTCGTTGCGACCACCCTCGATGAAGTAAATATCACCGTCTGTGGGCATCTGATCGTAACGGGTGAACATGGGAGGCTGGTTGCCCGACTGTCCCTTGGCAGTAGCAACGGTATTACCGCCGATACCGAAGTTGTGGAAGGTCATGCCGTACTTGTAACCGAGGAGGTTGACCCATGTCTGATGCTGACCGAGACCGGAGCCGCCGAAATAGCTGTCGCCGATAGCGTACATCTTTACGCCCTCAAGAACATCATAGTAATCCTCTGTCTCCCCTACGAGCCAGAGAGCAGCTTCTTCTGCATCCTTGAACCCGGAAAGCCCCTTAAGAGTTGCATACTTTGCGGTGGGAACATTATTGGAGGTTACGACCATAGCCTGGCAGAGTCTGATGCATTCAAACTCGACAGCGTGCTTCGCAAGGTTTTCGTCGCCGACGAAGAGAAGGTCGGAGACCTTTACGGGATAGTTCTTTATGATCTCGTCAAGGAGTCTGAGCGATTTTGCAAGCTCACCGCTGTAGGAAACGACGATGCCGTTATAATTCTTGCTGAAAAGAACGTTTGCGATAGCGGAGTCTGCAGAGTTATCGAATACGAGAGTATACTGCTTGTCAGCAGAGTAACCGTTGGGAAGGTAGATATTGTAATCGACCTTATCGCCCGACTGATCGGTATATGATGCCGCTGTAAGCGCACCTGCCGCAGAAACGGTCTTGAACTCTACGGGCTCAACGAGATATACGGGAGGAATAAGCTCTTCCTCTGTCGAATATACCGGCGCATAACGCATGCAGAGGCGGAGGTTTACGTTGTCTTCCTTTGTGGTGTATGCGTAGAGGCGGTAATTTTCGGTCATAAGAACGTTGTAAACGTCACATCCGTTGAGGTATTCCTTGGATTTATCGAATACCCAGTTGCCGCCCTCCTGCTTCCAATGGGAAACGGTCATAACGCTTGTGGAGGCATACTGGCTTCCGTCAAAATCGGTGAAGGTCTGGTCGAAGAAGTAGACGGTCGTGCCCGCCTTGGGAACGTTAAATACGTCCGAATATTCGTAATCGGCGTTTGAGGGAGAGGTGATATTGAACGCCTGAGAATCGTGATACTGCGAGCCTATGTAGCCGTCGTACCACTTGAGATCCTTGACCTCGGAGGTCGCGATCAGAGGAGCACCGGTAACAAGGCTGAGGAGCTCGGGATCGGGCCATGTCGTCTTGAGCTCGACCTGGTCCGCCGCAGTACCGGGAAGATTGGTCTGCTCCCACTTAACGGTTACGGGAGGATCGACCTCGATATTAGAATAGCTCTTGTTTGCGCGTACCGCAAGACGGAGAACCTCGTTATCATAGGAGGTAACGTATGTGTAGGTGTAACCGTTCTTGACGATAGCATTCTTTGCGTCGAAGCCGATATCGTAAACGTATCTTCCGTCCTCGAGCTTATATCTTGTGAAAGCGTTGTACGCATTGTTGGGGTTATCTGTGTTGATGGTGTACGAGATCTTTGTTCCCGCCTTGGGGACGGTAAATAGACCCGAATGAGCGTAGTCCGCGGATGCAAGTCTTACTTCCTTTGCCGAACCGTTGGTGTTGGAATCCGAGGAAGCATAACCGCAGAACCACTGAAGGTTGCCGATGGTTCCGTTCGAGTCAAAGGTTGCGGTGAAGTTACGGGCATTAAGCTGAGCGAGCGTAGAGGGCTCGGTTGTGGGCTCGCAGTAAACAGTGGGAGTACTTCCGTTGCCGTCTGCGGCATAGGAAATACGGATCGACTGGTTATCGTGGTCGGTGATAAACTCGTATCTGATACCGCCGTCAACAACTGTCTGACCGATGCTCTTGCCATACTTGAAGGTGCCGTCAACGTTGGCGCCCGCCTTATCGACTACCCAGGTGTTTCCTTCCTGAACCCAGGTAGAGAATGCAAGCAGGGTGTGACCGATACCGGCAACCGTGGGGGCTGTGTAGTATACTTTAGTGCCCGCCTTGGGGATGGTAACGATCTCGGTGCAACGATAGCTGTTGTTAGAGATGAACTGGTATTTACTGTTGTTCGTGGGACCGCCGACAGTGCCGTTTACCCAGGTAACGTCAAGAACCGTAGGCTCCGCGAAAACCGAGAGTGCACTTGCGGGGATCAGGCAAAGAACGAAAGTCAGTGCCAGAACGAAGCTGAAAATGCGTTTAGTCATTTTATTGACCCAACCTTTCTTGAATTGTTGATATAATAATACTATATTTTTTACCAAAAGTCAAGATAAATGTCAACTTTTGATCACGGAATATTTCTTCATCAAATAATTAAGCTGAATTAACGTTCAGCGCGCTCTCTCCCCTTCCCTGTTCAAGGGAAGGGGCGGGGGATGGGTCCCGATTTGCCGATTCGAAATTATGATAATTACGTCAATATCATTACCAGTAAATATAATTTGAGCAGAAATAAGACTCCCGGCCCCGGTTTACGGGGCGGGGGTGGGGGTGGGGTCCCTATTAAAGGGCGCCGATTTTTCACTTAATCCGCTTTTTTGCGAAGCAGATACTCGTCAAGCTTCTGCTTCATATTATCGGGGATCTTGCGTGCGACGGGGCACATTACAGCGTTTGCCATACGCGCGACGAATTTTGTGATAAATTCGCTGTCCGCCTCGACCTGTTCTGCCGAAAGAAGTGCCTTGGTGTCGTAGCTGTTATGTATCGTTCCGGTATTCGAGGGAGAGAAACGCGCGAAGGATACCGAGGGCACGCCCTTATCCGAGAAGGGTGTCGAATCGCTCGAGTAAACACCCTGGTACACGTGGACGGGGAAACCGCACTCGAGTCCCATATAGGAAATATAGTTGACAAGCTCCTTCTCCGCGGTGCAGCAGGAAGCAAATTTACCCATGATACAGCCGATCATATCCAGATTTACGCAGAGAACGCACTTGTCGAGTTCTTCGAGATGTGTCTCGCAATACGCCTTCGAGCCGAGAAGACCTCTCTCCTCGCTTCCGCAGAAGATGAAGCGGAGCGAATAGGAATGCTGATTCTTCGAGAAATACTCGATCATATGAAGCAGTCCGAGACAACCCGACATATTGTCAAACGCACCTGTGGAAAGCGAAGTCGAATCGTAATGCGCCGTCAGCACAATAAACTCCTCGCGCTCGCCCTTGAGCTCGAGAACGACGTTCTGCGACTTTCCCTCATATTCATCCTGCTCGATCTCGATGCGGACTTCCTTCACGCCGTCCTCAATCATCTTCACGGCATCCTTGGCATTTATATTGACACCGAGGATCTTCTCGCCCTTACTTACGTAAGAACGAAGCTCGCGCTGGTCGATGTCGCGGTCCGCGTAGTTGATGTTTCCGTCAAAGGTGATGAAGGCGATCGCACCGTTTTCGATAAGGTCGCGGTATTTCCAGTAGCCGAGGTAGCTGTCGATCATAACGATCTTGCCGCGGCAGAGCGAAAGCGAATATTTATCAGTCGAACGAAGGTAGTAAAGCTCGCCCTCGGCAATTCCCGATCCGCAAAGGAAATAACCCTTGCACGCGATCTCCTTGCCGTCGGCATAGAGTTTCGCACGCTTGATATCCGCCAGATCGACGGGAAATTCCTCGGTATAAGCACCGCTTACAAATCCGTTGCAGACGCCGATGAGATATTCGGCAGCACGTCTTTCTTCTTCTCTTCCACCCATACGAACGTACGCGGTGTCGGCGAGGATCTTATTGATCAGTTCAAGCTTCATTTTTATTTTCCTCTTTTCATTTTGTTATTGTCTGTGAGCAGATTTCGTAGGTATAATTGCCAACCTTTGAGCTGTACGAGAACGCGAAGGTACCGTTTCCGACGATCCTTCCGCCCTTGAAGCTTACGTTTCCTTCGAGCGCAATAAACTTCGCATCGGCGGTAACAAGCATTTCACTTCTGTCGTAATTGACGCGGTAAACTTTGACCGCACCGTTACCGTCAACCTCGGCACGGAGATAACGCGCGTAGCCGTCAACGCGATGTGGCGTGTTGGTCGTAAACTCCGGATAACCGAGCGAAAAATCCGAATCTGTCGCCTTTTCGGTTGTCGTTGTCCAAGGTGAATATTTGATTCCCCTATGGCGAAGCGACTTGTTGAGAGCGTAAATGCAATCTCCCCAGACGGTAAAGTACGAGCTGTTAAGCGCAGTCACTTCCTCGCATGCATACGCAAGAGTAGCTTGCAGATCCTTCGGGTCATGGATATAGGAACGGTTCATCTGCACGGCTACACCGTAGGTCTGATACGCGTATCTTATTATGCTGTGATTGGTACAGATGATCAGTATGCGGTCGAGCATTTCTGCCGACTTCGTGACCTCGTAGACCTTGTCGATGACCGCATTGCGCTTGTCCTTGATCTCGACAGTGAAAACGACGTCGGTATAATTCTTTGAGAAATATTCAACGACCTCTTCGTAGAATGCGAATTCATCGTCAGCTGTTGCATCGGCTTCAACATTTTTCAGGGCTTTGAGTTCCGCGCGAGTGCTTTCGGTCACGGTCAGCTTTTTATCCCATTTTGACGTCGTCGCGTCGTGATTGATGGCAAGGTAGCCGTCCCGGGTCATATAAACGTCAAGCTCGATAACGTCCGCACCCGATTTCGCCGCCGAAATGAAGGACGGGAGAGTGTTTTCGGGACAATTCTGCATATCGCCTCTGTGCGCGACGATCATCGTCGGGAAGCAGAGAGTGGTTTGCTTAAAGCCTTCAAGATACTCAACAGCGCCCTTCGCATCGGAACAAATTACGCCCATTGCGCCTTTGAAAATGGCATCGTGGATCGCCGCGGTGCTTGTGTTGGTTTTGAGAAATACGGAAAGCGCATAAGCCCGAAGCGTGGTCACGTCCGAAGCCGAAAGCACTGCGGAATCGAGAATAACTCCCTTCGCGAGAGCTGCGGAAACCGCAAGTTTGATCTCCTTGAGATCAAGAGCCGTCTTTCCCGTACAATCAAGCAAAGGACGCGCCGAACGGGTCGATCTGCGCAGACTCTTAAGTATCTCTCCTTCTTTCGAGATAACAAAGCAGTCGCCGATATTGTGATAATTGATAAAATCGATCAACAGACTTGCCGTGCCCGCGTCATTCACCGAAAAGGCGGGGATGATCTTCGCGCCGAGTGACTTGACGGCATCTTTAAGCAGAGTGAGCTCTTCATTATTTTCGGAATATGCGTAAAGCGCTCCGTCCTTGGCGTTAACGTTAAACACCATAGTCGCAGGACGTATGCCGTCAAGAGAAAGCGACGTGAAATTATCTTTTGTTGCATAAGTAACAACGGTCGGCGAATTGACCATCGCGGTCTTGGGTTCGTAGACCTCGGCGTAGCTTTCGGCAACAGATGCGAAGAGTTTGTCACCCATAACTTCCGCCTGATCGACGTATGCTACCTCGTAATCAAACTCTGCGCCCGTGAATTTCGCAAGCATCAGCTCGTATGCGGTCTTGATCTGCATATCGTTCATGACCGCGCCATAGAGCTTGTAATCGGCGATTCGGGTATTTGTCGCGTGTGTGGAGGTCGTGCATTCGGCAGTTGTATCACCGCCGAGGATGATTGTCGTCCATCCGTTGCCTCCTGCGAGAGCCAATATTCCCTCGGCGGACAGCTCGGATTCAAACTCTCCGTTGACGTAGAGAGTGGCGGTCTTTTTGTTAGGATCGTAAACGCCCATAAGGTGCGTCATTTCTTTTCGGTTCGGCGCATTTTTCTCTGCGGGAGTACTGTAAGCACCGCCCGTGTGGACGGAAAACGAATATTTTCCCTTGTAAACGGTAAAATTATATCCGCCGCTCTGGCAGGACATCGCCACGCCCTGCTCACCCGACGAGGAATTGAATGCATTATCGTTCACAACGAGAGTCTCCATGGTAAAGCCGCCCGCAAGAAGCTCGTAAAGCTCGTTCTTGGATTTTATCGAATTGTAAGTAAGCCTGCCGACCCCGCCCTTTTCCTTTACGTAAAGATGCGGAACTTCGTATTTTTTGCCGTTTATAACGATATTTTCATTGACAACACTTCCCTTTTTCGCGTCGTCAAGAACGCAATCAACGTGTCCCTTAGCATCCAAAAAACCTCCGTCAGCCGTGAATTCGATATCGATGTAAGGATTTATCAGATACCTTTTTTCAGCTTCGGGTTCAGGCTCGGTTGTCGTTTCGGGCAGTACTGTGGTTTCGGGCTTCGCGGTAGTATCCGGACTCTGTGTTGTTATCACGGGGACTTCGGGACTTCCGGTACACGACGGAAACAGCATGGCGAAAAGAAGTATCAAGGCTATAACAGAAATGTATTTTTTCATATTGACTCCTTTAAGAGAAATCTCCCCGATGATCACGGGGAGATTTTGTTTATTTGCCGTAAACCTCGGGGGTTTCATTGAGATATGTGGCAAATCTGATAGTATAACCTCCCGTTTCGAGCGGCTCGGAAACCTCTTCAAGCTTCCAACCGTCAAGCTCGTCAAAATTGGGAATGAAAGTGTCAACATCTTCGGTCTCGGCGTCGATCAGGGTAATATACGCGCGTCGGCAGTATTTTGCGAGATCGGTGTAGAGCCGTCCGCCTCCGATGAGCATTACCTCATCCTCGGGATATTTCGCGATCTCGGCGAAGAGCTCCGCGTAATTATGTACCGAAACTGTGCCCTCGGGCGCGTAATCGCAGTTTGAAGAAAGAACCACATTCACCCTTTTCGGCAGAGGCTTACCTCCGGGGAAGGACTCGAGTGTCTTTCTGCCCATAACTACCGTCTTACCCTGCGTCATACGGCGAAAATATTTCATATCCTCGGGGATCGAGTAGATAAGGTCACCGCCCTTGCCGATCGCCCAGTTGCGGTCAGCGGCTACGATCAAATTCATATCGCACCTCTTAAACGGCAACGGGGATCTTGAATCCCGTCGGGTTTGCCTGATAGTTTTCAAAAATCACGTCCTCGACCTTGAAATCGTAGAAATTCGTGATATCGGGATTGAGGCTAAACTTCGGCGCATCGAACTGCTCGCGCTCAAGCATTTCCTTGACGAGCGGAATGTGGCGATCGTAAATATGCGCGTCCGCAATAACGTGGACGAACTCGCCGGGGATGAGTCCCGAGACTTGCGCAAACATGCAAAGAAGCGTTGCGTACTGAACCACGTTCCAGTTGTTCGCGGTCAACATATCCTGCGAACGCTGATTGAGGATGCCGTTTAAGTAC
>JAZSMP010000315.1:0-3035 GCA_045535915.1 Eubacteriales bacterium
TCGCTTTTATTGTTTATTTTTTATTTATCATTTGGTAACTCAATGAATGTCTTTCGGTGGTATAATATAGTAGAATAATTTTAATTATAAGGGAAAATTATGGATTATAAAGAATACAGAAGTAAATACGCAGAGGACGACGCTCCGAGAAGATCACCGCAGAATGTTCCCAAAAAGAATTCGAAACCGATACTCTATGCCATAATCGCGCTTACTTTAATGCTTTGCATCATAGTAGCAGTGCTCGTGATGAACGTTTTTTCACGTCCCGATTACGTCGCTCGAAGCGTCACTGTCGAGGCGGGCAGAAGCTCGATCGGTGCATCGGATTTCCTGATAGACAAAAACCACGAAGCCTCTTTTGCCGACGGAGTATATTACGATCTTTCTGCAGTTGGAGAATACAAGATCGCTCTTATCGTTGACGGCAAGGAATGCTCAACCAAGCTTGTCGTAGTCGACACCAAGGCCCCCGAGGGCAGCGTAAGAGATATTTCGGTCCGTCAGGGAAGCGAGCTTTCCGCAGAAGCCTGTGTAGCCGATATAAAGGATGCAACTGAAGTCAGCGTAAGCTTTAAGAACGAACCCGATACCTCTGCGATCGGAACACAGGAGATCACCGTCATCCTCACCGACGGCGGTGGAAATACCAAAGAATACACCTTCACTCTCTCGGTAGTGTCCTCTTCCGGACTGCTCTACACCCATTACGTCTCCGAACTCGGCGATCCGCTTCCCGCGGCAGACGTTTTCACGGGCAACGCGGGAGTCGGCGAATATCTTTCGGATATCAACTCGATCAGCCCTTATTCTGCGGGAATATATATGCTTCAGATATCGTATAACGGCTCGACTTATGATATTATTCTCGAGATCAAGGATACCAAAGCGCCCACTGCTACCGTAACCCCGCAGACCTGCTACAATAAGCTCCCCGAAGCATCCGAATTCGTTACGGAAATTGTTGACAGCAGCCGCGTTACCGTTTCCTATGAGAAAACACCCGATATGTCCTCTTCGGGCAAGGTTGACGTAGTTATCATCCTCACCGACGCATACGGCAATACAACAGCTTATAACACCTATTTTACCGTGATGAACGACAATGTAGCTCCGCAGATACTGAAAGCCCCTGATACGCTTGAAGTTGATACGGGAGCCACGGTGATCTGGCGTGCATCCGTCGAAGCAACGGACGACAGCGGTGAAGTCGAACTTTCTCTCGATACTTTGGAAGCAAACCTGAACGTACCCGGCAAGTATACCGTTTATATCGTTGCAAAAGATGCCGCGGGTAACGAGACCCGTAAGAAGGTCACTCTGACTGTCCACGACGGAAGCGTGACCGAGCAGATGCTCACCGATGCTATAAAGAAGATTGAAAAGAATCTTAAAATCACAAGCAAGATGAGCGTCGAGGATAAGGTCTACGCCGTCTTCAGATACGTTTACGACAATATGAAGTACAGCAACACCTCAAATCACATTGACTGGCGTGAGGAGGCTTATACGGCGCTGAGCGGCGGCTTCACCGGTGACTGCTTCACCTACTGCGCAACCTCCTATGCGATCCTCGGATATCTTGGTTTTGATGTTCATATCGTTGAGCGCGCCGAGTCTGCAAAGATCGAGGGCACCGGAACCCATTTCTGGGTGCTTGTCAATATAGGAACCGAGGCGTCTCCCAGATGGTATCATTTTGACGCCACCCCCCAGCGCGCACCTTTTAACCTTGCAACCTACCTTATGACCAACGCACAGCTTGAAGCCTATACCAAATGGCGCAACGACGTCTACAAGCTTGAAAATTATTACACCTATGACCTTGAAAAATTCCCCGAGGTATCAAAATGGCAGATGGTGAACCTTGAGATACCTTCAAAATATTTTGAATAAAGGACTTGAAAAAATGAAGAACTTCAGAATCATTTCGCTGATCATCGCGCTATTTATCATGTCGTCTCTCTTTATTGCCTGCGACGGCGGATCGGATATCACCCTTCCTCCCGAGGACGGTAACACCACCGTGGCAAACGGTGAGGCAGAGAATAACGCTTATGTTTTCGTTTATAATAATACCGAGGTTGCTCCTCACGCGAAGATGGCAGAGCTTCTGAATGGTCTCGGCGATCCTACCACCTATGAAGAGAGCGAGAGCTGTTACTATCAGGGACTCGATAAGGATTATACCTATCCCGGTTTCAAGCTCCGCACCTACCCCATGGACGGCGTTGATTACGTTCTCAACGTCTGCTTCGTTGACGACAGCGTTACCACTCCCGAAGGAATCATGCTCGGTTCGACCCGCGACGAAGTAATTGCGGCTTACGGTAGCTCTTATACCGAGCAGAACGGAAGCACTGTTTATACTATCGGCAAGACCGAACTCCGTTTCAGATTTTCAGATAACGGAGTAACCGCTATCGAATATTGGGCTCTTACCGACTGAATTGCGGTAAAATTTGCAGTTTAGCACTCTATTTGCCAATATTCACAAATAATTCACAATTTTTCAATACAAAAGAGTAAAAAAACGGCATCGTTTGTGGTATATTATTAGCGTGGTTTAGCACTCGACTTAAAAGAGTGCTAAAGAGACGCACCGCAGACGGTGCCGATTCGTTTTTGCGAGAGGAGAAAGCCATGTACGGAAGCGAACTGAGCAGCAGAAAAAAGCAGATACTCAAAGCTATCGTCGAATCACATATCGAGCTCGGCGAACCCATCGGTTCAAAGTCTCTCCAGCAGTTGCCCGGAATCAGCTGTTCCTCCGCAACCATCAGAAACGAGATGGCGGAGCTGGAAGAACTCGGTTATCTCGAACAGCCGCATACCTCGGCGGGCAGAGTGCCCTCGCAGCTCGGCTACAGATTTTACGTTGACCAGCTCATCGAGCACTACGCGATGACAAACAACGAGATCGCGCAGATCAACCGCATCCTCAAAAGCAAGACGGCAGAGCTCGATCAGATCCTTCTGACGGCGTCGAAGCTCGCGTCTGCTATGACGAACTACACGGGACTTGCGGTCAAACC
>JAZSMP010000023.1:0-3241 GCA_045535915.1 Eubacteriales bacterium
TAAAAACTCTCGCCACAGCTCTATGGAAACAACTTCTTGGCTTTTTTTATCGTAAATTATTACCCACCCGCCTTTCAGCACATCCGCATAGATCTCTTCCGCAGACATATCGGCGTAGCGTTCAAGTGCTTTATCAAAGCCGGAGTCGATGATCTCGGATTCGGTGATCTCAGCTTCGGTTTCAAGTGCTTGTGTTTCCGGCTGAGTCGGCACTTCAAGCTCCTCTGTTCCCGCTCCTGCAAAGCCTTCCCAAGTTCCGGTACCGAATCTCTGCACCGCGTAGTTAAGAACCGGGAAGGCTGCGGAAAGCAAGAGCAGGCACGCGGCGAGTGCGGCGAACTGTCTGTACGCCCTGAAAACAGTCTTTTTATCTCTCTTATATTCACCGGGAGCTTCAAACGTGTAGCTCTCGGTCACCTCGGCTATGAAGCGCTCGTCGATGTAGTCAAGCGCGCCGAGAAGTCTTTTATCTCTGAATACTTCGTTTGTCATAACGTAATTCCCTCCTTGATCAATTTCTCCCTGAGTCTGTCACGGAGACGTTTAAGTAATGATTTGATCTTTGTGTCGCTGAAACCGGTCTTGCGCGCGATAACGAGGATATCCTCGTCAAACCAGTAGCGTAGTATGAATATCTTGCGGTCGGTCTTTGATAATGAATCGAGAAATTCATTGATCACGGCGCCCGCGCGGCTCGATTCGTAGTCATCGGCTAAAGTTCTGCCGTCTGTCAGATCGGACAGAAACTCCTCGCCGACGATGGTTACTCTGCCGCCGCGCTTCCAGGCGTTTGCGTCGCGCGAACGTTCAAGCGCGAGCGTGCGGACGATCTTTGCGAGATATGCTGTGAAGCTTTTCGGCTCGTCGGGCGGTATTTGATTCCACAGCGCAAGCATAGCGTCACTCACGCATTCCTCGCGGTCCTCGTTCAGTGCGAGATAGTTTGCCGCGATCGCGAGACAGTAATTGCGGTACTTCTCTTCCGCCGCGCGTATTGCGCCTTCGTCACGGTTCTTGAACATTTCTATCAATTTTTCATCCGTCATACGCTACCTCCTTGCCGTTTTTGAAAGGTCCCTTCACTTATATAGTTGCAATCCGTGAAATTCCGTTGCACGGTTTTGGGAAATTTTTTATTTTTATGAAAAAATCCGCAAAGCGGATTTTTACCTTAACTTTTCGCCAAAGGCGAAAAATATCACCCGGCTAAGCCGAATATCACTGCGAAGCAATATCACTCGGCGAAGCCGAATATCACGCGAGCGCAGCGAGCATCTCCGATGGGATTCTGAACCCCCATTTGCGCGTATCGTACAGTACAGATTCGTTTATATCTGCTACGCGCAAATTATACAAGTTGCTGTGCAACTTGTAATGGGTTCGAATCGTACACGATTCGATCACCCCATAAAGAAACAGAGGAATCGCGATGCGATTCCTCTGTTTCTTTATGGGGTGAATGATGGGATTCGAACCCACGGCCTTCAGGGCCACAACCTGACGCTCTAACCAACTGAGCTACACCCACCATATGGCGCGCCTTGAGGGACTCGAACCCCCGGCCTACTGCTTAGAAGGCAGTTGCTCTATCCGGCTGAGCTAAAGGCGCATCATATCGGGGTACGAACGATCGTCATAATGACGATCGTTCTGTCCCTATGGAGCGGGTGATGGGAATCGAACCCACGCGACCAGCTTGGAAGGCTGGAATTCTACCATTGAACTACACCCGCGTATTTCGGTCTCTTTCAAAACCGCCCTAATATAATACCACAATTTGAAGCATTTGTCAATAGGTAAATCGAAAAAAACCGAAGATTTTTGAAATTATTTTTGTTTTTACTCAAATTCTCTGCGCCTGCCGTCAAAAAGATCGTAATAGGCGCGGATGTTTTCAAGCTCGCTCCAATGTTTTACGTCTGCAGGGTCGCCGTCGAGATCGTAAATTTTAGCACCACGGAGCGACAAAAGGAAAGGGGAATGCGTAGATATGACAAGCTGACAGCCGTAAAACCTGACCGCTTCCTCAAGAAATACGGCAAGCTCCTGCTGTAATTTTGCCGAAAGGCTGTTCTCCGGCTCGTCAAGCAGATAGAGCGAATTGGCTTCTATTTTATTAGTGAAATACGCAAACGCGCTCTCGCCGTTTGAATGCATTCTGTATTCCGTACCGCGCAATCTTTCGGATACGTACTGCGATTTCGTGCCCTTGCGGACCTCGTTTCTCTTTCGGAGCTCCTCGTAATCGTCAAGAGACTTCATCTGCCAGCCGCAGTGGGTAAGCTCGCCGCGTATCAAATCGTATTCTTCAAGGAGACCGTCGCGGCGGCGGTCGATGCCCTCGTTTATCGCGCGCATATCGAGAAGATAGTCAAAAACGCCGTCGCTCGTGATTATCGCGCTTCCGTCGGGGAGATATGGCGTACCGTAGCAGAAGCTGTATTTGCATAGATTAACGTAATCCTCGATTATCGGAGAATTATTAAACGGCGCGGTGCGTTCGAGCTTCAATTTTTCGGCGATGACGTTGAGGATCGTCGATTTACCCGAACCGTTGCCGCCGTAAAAGATCGTTATCGGCTCAAATTCTATCTTCGAAAGCCTTTTGTGCGGAAAGATACCAAAAGGGTACTGATTCGCGGCATAGCACTGCATATCAAGTTTAGTAAGCTTACCCGGTTGGCTCGGGAGCAAATATTCAAGCTCATCCGCATCTGTCGGCAGGGTGAATGATTTCAGATATTGCATTATACTTCTCCTTCAAGTACTTATCAATTTAATTATACCATATTAACGATAAAATGTCATCACATTTTCAAAAAAATCTTCATTTCTCTTGCTAAAATTACTTTTTTATGATAAAATATAATAAATATTACTTTAATGAGGACAAAAATGCTCTCAAAACTATTGCCTTACAGAATTTTTGAAAAATTCGACGACATATCGCCCGAATATCTTTCATCCCTCGGTGTGCGTTTTCTTTTCAGCGACGTGGACAACACTCTCGCGCCCTACGAGGTTCCCGAACCCGACGATCGCATTCGCTCGTGGCTTGATTCGCTGAAGGACGCGGGGATCAGAGTCGTTCTCGTCTCGAACAATCACGGCGACCGCATCGAGCTTTTCAACCGCACTCTCGGACTTGATGCCTACGCCGACTGCAAGAAGCCCGGTAAAAAGCGTCTCGGCGAGATAATGAAAAGCGTCGGCGCATCTGCGGAAAAAAGCGCGTTCCTCG
>JAZSMP010000167.1:0-6006 GCA_045535915.1 Eubacteriales bacterium
TCAACCACATCGCTGACGGATAACGAATGACCTCTGTAACCTATGGGATGCTCACGGTTGAGAGCTTCAAAAACATCCTCTAGATTGCTTGCATCAATATTGCCGTCAAAGACGCATTCATAGATTGATGGATCAATTACCGATGCAAGCTTCAGCGCACTGTCATAAGAACAAAACTTGACTCCCTTGCTGTCCAGGTCGTTCTCAACCTGATAAACCTTAATTCTCATTTTATCTGTCTCGCGCGAGTATCTACTCTTTTTCTTGAGAGGTATGCCAAGGCGGCGTTCTGTTCAATAGGTGTAAGGCTGTCAAGGTATTCAAGGATGCTCATATCTGATTCTGCAGGTTTGTTACAGCAGTCGCATATCTTTTCCTTCTTAATAACTACACAGCCATTACCCTTATCCTCAAAGGAGACTACATCGTTATATGTAAATCCGAGCTTTGAACGTATTTCGTAGGGAATTGTAATGCGTCCCTTTTTGCCAAGAATCTTATATGTTTTGCTCATGATTACCTTCTCATTCTTCTTCGAGGACGGTTGCATCATACTTGAGTCCCGCTTTTGCATCGGTATATCCCTTCTTGTATCCATCGGGATATCCGGTATAGTAACCTTCATCGTATCCGTCATCAAAGGCTGTGTCAATCTCGTCCTCGTAGTCTTCGATTGCTTCCGTGTTTTCTTCATCGGTGAGGGGCTCAACGGTAATGCTTCCGTTTTCATAGCTTACAATGAAGATTGTGTCGTCATTGATTCCGAGAGCTTCGATCAAGGCTTCGGGGATGTCGAATCTGAATTTTGTTTTGAAGTCCATATTATATTCCTTTCTTTTATGTATTCATTCTCGCTGTCATTCAGAGACAGCTGATGCAGAGAATCCGATCTCTCTGCCGTATCATAATTTGAAATAATAAGCTCGGCATATTGCTTTCCGGCTTCATAGCGTTGAGCAATATTAGACAGTCTGCTTGTTCCTTCTATCGTGATGGCCGGTCGGGAGTAAAGTTCGCGAATTTCGGGGCAGTCGTTATATGAGAGAAGAAACTTGCCGTTAATATTGCAGAGCACATCGGCAAGACGTGCATGGTCATTTACGGTGAATCCAACATCCTCGTAATAATTCTCGGTAGAATAATAAGGGGGATCGCAATAGAAAAATGATTCGGGACGATCATACTGAGCTATGAGTTTCTCAAAATCCTTATTTTCAATAACAACCTTCTGCAATCTTGCACATGCGCGGATAATAAGGGGAAAGTTATTCCACATACTGCAAGGCTGTGCACCGAAGGAGTCGAGCCCCGAGGCATAGCTCTGTCTTATTACCTGATAAAAATATGCGGCTCTCTTTATGTCGGGTAATTCGGTTTTACTGTGTAAGAGTTTTCTTACATACTCAAAGTCCGTGCGGGAATTGAGCACAAAAGTCAGCTCACTGATGAGTTCGTGGGGATGGTCTCTTACACAGCGGTATAGATTTGCGAGATTGGGATTGAAATCGTTGTACACCTCAAAGTCTCCGCCGGGAGGCTTATGGAAGAGAACCCAACCCCCGCCGCCGAATACCTCGATATATCTTTTATAGCCGAGCGGGAATCTTGCGAGTATTTCGTCGCGGAGAGCCTTCTTCCCGCCGATCCAGCTCATGAAACTGTTCAATATATACCTGCCTTTCTTTATTTATTGACCTGAAAAAGGCACATGATCAAAACGCCTATCGCACCTCCGACCATTGCACCTATAATAAATGTCAGCATATCGTCTGTTCCTCCGTTTCATCGCAGTTATCATAAATTTTGCAGTTCTTGGCATCCTCTCCGAGTGAGTCGAGAATGGCATTAAACTCTTTCACACTCTCGCAGTATCGGATTCCGAATTTCTCACATGCCTTGATTACGGTCTGATAGGATTCATTATCATTATTTATAGCATCATTAGGAGAAAGCCACGCTTTTCCTTCGCTTCGATTCCACATAAGACAAACAGGGTAGCCTCCGCTGACATCGCATTGGAATGCAAAAGAGGTTTCGGTATCTGCGAACGTATTCAGACGCTCGATCTCTTTTTCATAATCACTCATAAAAAATCCACCGAGATAATTATCCACGTAATCACTCAACCAAGTACCTCCAAAGGTTGCGTGAGAAGCAATTCGCCACATAGCCAGTTTACCCATATTCAAATGAACATCCTCGTTGAAGGGGAACAAAAGATTTGTAAGCTCCCCGTGCTTGAAGGCAGATACTTCGGTAAACACCGTGCCATCCAGAAGAATTTCATCTTTTGTAAGCAGTTCATTTATTCCGTCTATCCATTCGAGCAAATCCCCGCCGCAGCCCTGAATAATAAGACCTTCGCTGTTTTTCATACGGCGAAGGTCTTCTGTATTAATAATGTTAATACTAGCCAAGATCCATAACCTCTCGAGATTCAAAATCTCCGGTCATAAACTGACCAAAGGTTAAATTCTCATCTAAAAAATCCAACGAATGTTCATTGTCGAACAAAATATGACCTACCGTACCAAGCTCAAGAGGCTCACTTGTCACAATTGATCCGCCGTGATTGACTGTAACTCCGCTTTCAACAGAGCAGGGGACACCGTTCCCATCGCTTCGCAGATGGTAGAGAAAGAGTCCGAGTGGAATATCGTTTTCGGTGAGACGCCCGTTAGAAAACAATCCGGGTTTGCCGCATACTGAAACAAGTTCGTATGTTTCGTTTTCAACGTTTACATAAGCAGTTTTGGAAGCACTCATCACAAGTCCATAATCTTCAAGCGAATTACCCCATATTGATGCCGCAGTTTCAAGCTGTTCGGTGTCTGTTTCGGGATAATCATGGTCTATCATTTCACCCCCGAGATATGTTTGGCTTCCACAGCTCTGCCACAGATCTTCATTTGCAAAGCGATGCTTGATTAATACGTCCGGATACATTGAAGACAGCTTCTCAATAATTGGATGAGGGGCGGACCATGCTGTCAGAAAAGTAATTTCTTTGCCGCCGTCATAAAAAGGACTATATGAATTCCATTTAGTGTTCCACGTATCGCCGCGTACACGCCAATCATACCACGTGGTTGCTCCGTATTTCATAAGATTTTCTATGGCTGTTTTTCCAAGCTTAATAAGCTCTTCACGCGAATCGTATTTTGTATGTTTCTCAATTTCTTCAAGAGTGAGATACGCGTTATGGCGTATAAAAAACCTTTGTGCGTTCAGACGCTCATTTAGCGCAAGGAACCTATCGTTTTCCATCTTTTTGTCACCGAAGTATGCAACAAAGGGGTTTATTGAAGTAAGATACAAATCTATACCTCTGTCTGTTCTGCTTCCGCATTCAATTTCCAAGCTTTGAGGCATTGGAATGATTTTGTTGAAATCTACAGTACCGATTCCGACAGCTTCTGCTTCGGCATTGTCATCGTAGCATATTGAAGAAAGTATTTCCTTCAGCCTTTCCTCGGTACAATCGAATTCAAGTCTGTTAATTACATGATTTGGCATCTTGATCCTCCAATTTCTTTATTTCTTTTATAAGTTTCTTACCTATAGCAGTAACGACGGTGGTTGTGACAGAATTGCCCGCCATTTTATATAGCTGCGATTCGGGTATACCTGCGTGTGCAAGTTTATAATACTGCTCATCCGAAAAGCCTTGCAGTCTGAAGCATTCAAGGGGCATTAGTCTGCGAACGAGACCGTTATATTCAACACCGTGCTTGTCCATTGCGGTCAGAGTGAACATAGGTTCATCGGGTTCTTTCATACGTCTTCCTTGCTGCCGTACTTTCTCTCTTTCCGGCGTAAGCACAGCTCTCGCTCCCGTGATTATTACTCCCGAATGCTCACCCTTACGGTTGCTGATACCGCTGTCCTGTCTTGCAGTTATACAACGAGCCTCATGTGTAACTACGGAATTCGGATTCATATCTACAAAGTAGAGTCCTGTTTTTGCTCCCCATCCGCCTCCGGCTGAGGTAAGGGTTGTACTTGCTCCGTCGGGACTGTAGACTCGCTGTCCCTGCCCTCCGGGTATAATTTCGACAAGAGGCGGAGCATCGCCTTGTTCGACAGGAAATATTTTTCCGGACAGTCTGCTATCAAGATATCCGACAATGTATACTCTCCTGCGCTGTTGCGGGACTCCGAAACACGCGCTGTTAAGCACACACCATTCAAGAGTATACCCCAACTCATGAATTGCGGAGAGGACAGTTCGGTACGTTTCCCCGTCTTCGTGACTGAGTAACCCCGGCACATTTTCAAGGAGAAGATAACCAGGCCGCCCGGCTTCAGCCACGCGGACGATCTCGTGAAAGAGAGTGCCGCGCGTATCATCAAATCCCAATCTTCTTCCGCAGACCGAAAACGGCTGGCAAGGGAATCCGGCGCAGATAAGATCAATTTCGGGGAGCTCGTCTGTTCTGATTTGTCTTGCATCTTCACAAAAGTATTCACCTTCCGTTCCATATAAAGCTCTGTAGGCTTTTTGCGCATATTTATCTATCTCGCACCAACCTACAGGCATAAAAAAATCGCCGGCATTGGTGAGTCCTGTCCTGAACCCGCCAATACCGGCGAACATATCCAAATATTTAATTTTTGTCACTCAAGCCTCACCTCATTTGCAGGGCTTTGAGCGGTAGCCGCATCAATCATATCTGCGACCTTTTCGGGGCATTCGTCCCAATTCACATGATGATCCGTTTCGAGCTCGACCGTATACCAGTATTTATACGGCACCAGTTTTCTGATCTCGTGGAGAACTTCATCGTCCTCACTGCTGTCCGACAAAACACCACTTGGAGTAAAAAACGTAGTGCCCCAATGCTCACCCGAGGAGCACGCGTCTATATCCAAAAGTGCAGGATAGATATTACCGTCAGCTGCAAGAACAACTCCAGGTACTGTCGTGATTCCGTCAGAGCTATCAAGGTGGTTTGTGCCGTATACCTCGAGATAGTTTTCATGAAGCATTCGGAGAAGATCGGTCGGGACAGTCATATCTCCGGTTTCGTATGCCTTTTTCATACCGTACCACCCGATGGACGGAATAACCTCTTTATTCACCTTTGAGATAAACTCGTTTTGCAGTCTTTCGCTTCGCTCGTCAAGAATCTCATCTTCCGTAAGAGTTCTGAAGCTGTCCTCTTCGGGAACGATACCGAGACGGCGATCGTTGTCAAAAACGCAATGAATTGTGCCGAGATCATCTATGTGATCAACGGTTCCTCTCGTTCCCGGCTCGATCGGTCTCGGATCGCTGCCCATCATCAGCATCTCAATTCGAGTGCCGGGCGGATACAGTGCTTTATACTGTTTCGCCAATTCTTCAAGTCTTCTGAATTCGTTCATTTCATCACCTTCCTTTATGTTTTTGTTATTATTCAGAGGAACAATATCCTCTAGATATTTGGGATCTACTATCACTTCATCTTCTCCGCGTCTGTTAAAATATGCGTATATATGCTTTCGGTCGATCATCGCCTCATATACCGTCCCGTTCTCATCGAATCTGTGAGCAAACCATGCGGCGGTTTTAGGATTAAGTGTCCATGACAAGGCTTTTATATTGTCTGCATTATGAGATGTCACGCCTCTGTATACTTTAACTTTATTCTTCAGAGCAATGAATATCTCGTATTCATCCTCATTCATAAGATACTGCGGATCGGAGACTTTGAAAGCACGTAAGAGATCGCTTTTCCTCATATTAGGATCGGCATTTGGAGCCTCTGTTCTTACCCACATGTCGGATAAGATCTCGGACATATCTGCTACAGAAAGCGAATCCATAATGTATTTCAAAAAGCCAAGGCTATATGATTTGGTTACCATCGCTGTTATATCCGAAACAGAGCGCGATTCATTGATCAATTCAATAATATGGCGTCGCCATTCTTTTAATGCCTGTGTATCTGCGGTTATGGCTGCTTGTACTATTTCTTCATTTTCGTTTCTGAAAGCTACTATACCGCTATCTGTAAACGGATG
>JAZSMP010000004.1:0-13016 GCA_045535915.1 Eubacteriales bacterium
AAAAATTATTTTTTCTGACAAAAATGATTGACAAATTATAAAAAATATGATACAATTTATTATGTCGTTAAAAGTTGATTGGAATTGTGGCGGGTTGCGTTGTGAGCTTGCTGCATCACAATAAAAATACTAATTATGAAGAGGTTAACTATGAAAAAAAATGTCAGATTGATTGCAATTATGCTGGCGCTTATTACCCTTACGGGCATGTTCGCCGCTTGCGCAAACACAAATGACCCCGAGGTAACGACCGAAACTCCTACCACCAACGCTCCCGGCGAATCGGGCGATGCTACCGAGGAAGAGACTCTCTATGTTGAAGATGATCTTGAAGATAAGTATGAATTCGGCGAGACAATCACAGTACTCTACTGGGAAGAGTGGAGAATGACCGAGTTCTTCGCTGAGGAATCCGGAGACATCATTGAGGACGCTATCTACAGACGTAATATTAAGGTAGCCGACAGACTGGGCATCGAGTTTGAGTTCATTGCTCAACCCGGCGATTCTACCAATCACACAGCTTATGTCCAGCAGGCAGAAAATGACTGGTCCGCTGATAATGTATATGACATCTACGCCGGATACAGCCGTACAGTTCCTCTTCTTTCCATTAAGAAGATGACTGCAAATCTCCTTGAGCATGAAGCATTCAACGTTAATAAGCCCTGGTGGCCTGAGGCTCTTACTACTGAGTGTACCATTAAGGACCAGCTTTACTTCTGCACCGGCGATATTTCGACAAGTATGCTTTGGTACATGATAGCCTTCATGTACAATAAGGAACTCTATGAAAATCATATCCAGAACGGCGGTAAGACTCCCATGGATATGGTCGATAACGATGAGTGGACTCTTCAGAACTTCCTTGCTCTCGTTCAGGACATTTATATCGACTCCAATAACGACGGTCAGAAGGACGTTACCGACTTCTACGGATCTACCATTTATTCCACCGATATCGACTCCTTTATGATCGGCGCGGGTATTACCTCGCTTGAAAAGGACGAGGACGGCGGACTCCGTATCTCCGAAAAGTGGAACAGCCAGCGTTGCGCAGATATCTGTGAGACCGTTGGTGAAGCTATGAATCTTCAGGGTATTCTCTGCAATACCGACAGATCTACATTCAAGACTCAGCAGTCCATTTTCCATATGGACCGTGTATTCAACATCCCCGGTACCGATAGCGGTGACGGCGTTCCGCTTGAATTCTCTGTTGGCGTAGTTCCCGTTCCGAAGTTCGATGAATCTCAAGTTGACTATAAGACTAACCTCGGTAACCCCTTCACTATCTATGCTATCAATGCGCAGTCCGATGCTCTTGAGGCAACCGTGACCACTCTTGAGGCTATGGGCTCTGAAAACTACCGTAGCGTAACACCCGCAGTATTTGAAGTTGCTATGAAGGTAAGATATACCGACGATCCTCAGGTTGCGGATATGTTTGATATTCTTAAGGAAAACGTTTCCTTCGACGTTGGTAAGCTTTACTACTACACTATGGAAAAGACCACCTCCAAGGTATTCAGCGATACCTGTCTGTCGGGTAACCCCTCCGGATTCCTGTCCGCGCTCTCTAAGAACACGAGAATTATCGAGTCCAAACTTAAGACCCTTATGGAAGCATACGAATAATATGTTTTTACCGCCTGCACGTTCTTCGTGCAGGCGCTTTTTTGATGTATTTGTTATATATGCACTAAAAAACCAATTGCTTTTGACCTTTTTGTGTAAATATACTATTGACTTTTTTAACAAAATGTGATAAAATAAATCAATATTTTTCATAGGAGGACATGATATGTTTTTTGAAAGAGTAAAGGAATTTGACCCGGAGGTAGGCGCGGCTTGCGGCAGAGAGTTTGGCAGACAGTGCGGAAACATCGAACTGATCGCGTCCGAGAACATCGTTTCCGAGGCGGTGCTTCTCGCTGCAGGCGGAGTTCTCACCAATAAGTATGCGGAGGGTTATCCCGGTAAGCGCTACTACGGCGGATGCGAATTTGTTGACGAGGTGGAGAACATCGCCCGTGAACGCGCATGCAAGCTTTGGGGTGCGGACCATGCAAACGTACAGCCCCACAGCGGAGCTAACGCTAACCTTGCGGCATTTTTCGCTCTTCTCAATCCCGGAGATAAGGTTCTTTCGATGAACCTTGCGCACGGAGGACATATCTCGCACGGCTTGCCCATCAATATTTCGGGTAAGTATTTCGATATATATCAGTACGGTGTTGACGCTGAGACGGGTCTTATCGACTATGATGAGGTTCGCCGCATGGCTCTCGAGTGCCGTCCCAAGATGATCCTTGCGGGTGCAAGCGCATACCCCAGAATCATCGATTTCAAGAAGTTACGTGAGATCGCTGACGAGGTTGGCGCATACCTCATGGTTGACATGGCTCATATCGCAGGTCTCGTAGCCGCAGGCGTACATCCCTCGCCCGTTCCTTATGCAGACATTGTAACCACCACCACCCACAAGACTCTCCGCGGTCCCAGAGGCGGTCTCATTCTTTGCCGTGAGCAGTTTGCTACCGCAATTGACAAGGCCATCTTCCCGGGCACCCAGGGCGGTCCTCTCATGCACATCATCGCCGCAAAGGCTGTAGCACTCGGCGAGGCTCTCCGTCCCGAGTTCGTAGACTACCAGAAGCAGGTCGTTGCAAATGCTGCAAGACTCGCGAAAGGACTTCTCGAGCGCGATATCAAGCTCGTTTCAGGCGGTACCGAGAACCACCTCATGCTTCTCGACCTCCGCGGAACCGGCATGACCGGACGTGAGCTTGAGGTAAACCTTGATGCAGTTCACATCACCGCGAACAAGAACGCTATTCCCAACGACCCCCAGAAGCCCGCTTACACTTCGGGTCTCCGCGTAGGTACACCCGCAGTCACCACCCGTGGATTCGGACTTGAGGAAATGGACAAGATCGCAGGATTCATCGCCGATACCGTTTACGATTTCGAGAACAAGAAGGCTTCCATCGCAGAGGGCGTTGCAGAGCTTTGCGCAAAGTTCCCCATCTACGTAGGTTGATTTGAAATATATAAAAAGAGCAAGATGAAAAATCTTGCTCTTTTTTTGGAAAAATATTAATAATGCCTATTGACAATCAAATGATTGTGTGCTATAATATAATCACGGGGGGGCGGACAGTATTGAACGCAATCGCCTGAATATAATACATAAGAGGTATTCCAATGAAAAGCGTAATGAAAAACATTCTTGTCTACTTAGGAGTGGTTATTGCTTCTGTTGTAGCTGTAACTGTGCTCGGAAATCTTGTCTTGCTAACTATTTTTAACGCTATTTTCGGTTCTGATAACAGCTTGGTGCCAACTGTAATATGTATGGGCATCCTATCCGCCGGAACGGTTCTCGTATTTGCTTATAAATCCAAGGATAAGGATACCGAAACCAAAAGAAGATATCTTGCGGGTATGGAGGGCAAAGAATACGCGTCCGCAGAAGATCTTCGCATGGTTTTGCGCGATAAACAGTATTTGGGCGAATGTATTTCGGTTTGCGTAGTATTTATTATTATGGCAATTTGGGGCAATTGGATTACCACCGTGGTATATTTGCTGGCTGCAATTGCTTTCCCGATCTTCAATTGCCTTACTACGATGCACTACCATAAGTCGTGGGCTAACGATCGTTTGAGAAAATGATATGACAACAGTATAAAGAAGGAGCTGACGAGTCAGCTCCTTCTTTAATTATAGAATTAATAAACTTCCTTTTCGAACTTCTTCCACGGAACGTCGATGCCTGTCTCGTTGTCGAGAAGTCTGCCGATGTGGTAGAGCAGGGGAAGATCGTCAGCCTTGATGACTCCGAGAGACTCGAGAGCCTTTGCGGCCTCAACGGTTCTTCCTGCGATAGCGATGGACTCGAGAGTAACGCCCTTGAGAGCTTCCATAGCATCCTTGAAGCTCATACCGGTTCCAAGGAGAGTACCGATCTTACGCGTTCTGCCGCCGAATACGGTAACGTAAAGGTCGCCGGCTCCAAGCTCGATGTTGTCGGGATGGCCGCCGCAGATGTTAAGAAGGATTCTCATCTCGCGTACCGCCTGACCGAAGAGAGCAGCCTGGGAGTTGTAATGCTCGAACTCGCGGCCCTCACGCTTGTAGGACATACCGATTGCGAGAGATACGCCGAGAGCGTATGCGTTCTTGAGAGCAACAGCGCACTCAACGCCGCGAACGTCGGTGGAGAGGCTTACGTGGTAGTAGGGAGCCTCGAAGAGATCGCGGATCTCGCGGAGGAGCTCGATTTTACGACCGCAGAAAGTAACGCACGAGGGGTCGAGATCAGCAAGCTCGTAGCTGGTGCAGGGACCGCCTACTGCGCAGAAATCTATGTTCTTCTTGCCGCAAGCTGCAGCAACCTCTTCCATCTTCTCGGGATAGGAGATCATCTTGCCTTCGCCGAGGTGGATCATACCCTTGGAGATAGAGAGGACCGGAACGCCGTCGGGGAGGCGCGGAATTACGTAATCGAGGTACCAGTCAAGACCAAAGCTGGAAACACCGCAGATTGTAAGGTCTGCACCTTCGAATGCCTTTTCCATCTCATCAACGGTGTAGAACTCAGTGCCTGCGGGGATGGTGCGCTTAAGTGTGAGATGCTCGCCGGTTGCACGTGCATGAGCGATGATCTCGCCGTCAAGTGGAGAACCTACGTAACGGATCTTGCAGCCGTTGTAAGCAGCGGGCCAAGTGATGGAGGAACCCATCATACCGCAGCCGACAACTGTAATAATGGGATGTTCGGACTTGTTTTTCATGTTTGTTTTCCTTTTATTTTTTAAAATTTTTACTGATATATTATACTACATTATTTCGATGATTTCAATAGTTTTTTGAAAAAACGGCAATATGTTCAGTTTTGACAAAGTTTGCCGAATAATTTTAATGCAAATTTTAAAAGCACTTGCCCTGGGGCAAGTGCTTTTATGTATGGATCAACCGAGAGTCTTGATAATATTTTCAAGACTTCTGCCCCAAAGCTTGGAATTCTTTGCGTAATAAGAGCTCCATGCGGTATTAGCAGCCTTGGCTGCCTCACGGAATCCTGCGAAGCAGTTGAGCTGGTCCGCAAAGAGACGGCCGGGATCGAATACGAGGGTGTTGTGGAGAAGGTCAAACATTGTTGCGTTCTCGAGGGTGTCGAGGTAACGGTACTGGAAAGCTTCCTGATAAATAACGGGAGTGATGTAACGGTAACCGTAAGAGGAGAGGCACTCAAGTACAGCAGAGGACATCTTGGGGTCAGCTGCGTTGGTGGGGATGGAATACATACTTACCCAGTAGCTTGTAATGGTGTAGTACTCTTCCTGGTTTTCGTCATAGAGCGGGAAGGGGAGAACTGCGAAGTCGAAGTTTACATCCTGAAGGCTGTTCTGTACGTCGGAGATGCCGCCGCAGTGGAAGAGAACGTTACCGGAGGTAAAGCCGTTTGCGCCGTTGATCGCAAGAATCTCAACGTCTGCGTTATCAAAGAGGAAGCTGTTGCAAGTCTGGTACCAGGTCTCGAGACGGTCGCCTGCGAGCTCCTCGGACATAACGAGATTGCCGTCAGCATTGTGGTCAACAAAGCGGAAGCCTGCGCCGTAGAAAAGGCTGTCGTATTCAACGTTGTTGGGGAAGGTTACACTGTAGCAAGCCGAGCCGTCGGGGTTGATGCCCTGGATAGTGCCGAGGGAAAGCTCGGAGAATTTAGCCATAGTCCATTCCTTGTTCTCAACAAGCTCGTAGAGATTGGGAAGATTGTGGTTGGTTGCGAGGTCGAGGTTACCGATGATGCAATGGATATTACGGACGAGAGTACCCGTGATATCGCCGGTGATGAAGTATACGTTATTGTTGATGTGGCAGGATTCCTGAATATCCTGAGGCCACCAGGGTCTTTCCCAGTCGAGATGCTCGACGTCGGAAAGGTTCATGTAGAGGTTCTTCATCGCGCCGATGGGGGCTGCGGGAGTGTACTGGCCTACGAGGTCGAAGGCATCCTGATTGCCGGATTCAACGTTTGCTTCAACAGCGGTAATAAAGCTGTTTCTGTGATCCCAGTCGCCGTTCTGCTTAGCAATAACGATCTTGATGCCGAGACGTTCTTCGGTACGTACCTGGCGGTTATAGATAGCGTCGTGGATCTTGTCGCCTGTGGTTTCGCCATCTTCGTTCCATTCCCACATTACCTGGTTGGACCAGGTAAAGATGACGAATTCTTCGTCATTGTAGTTGAGTTCGGGGAGACGGTCAAGCTCAAAGCCGTTTTCGTCAACGGGATACGTGGTTTCTTCGGGGAGAGTTGTTGCTGCGGGATCGCCGGGTCCCTGCGTTTCGTTAGCGCCCGTGCTGTTTTCGCCGCCCTCTTCGGGGGTGTTCGCGCAGGAAACGAAGCAAAGAGTCAACATAAGCATTGCCATAAACAATGCCGCGAGACGGATCTTCTTCATTGTAAAAAATTCCTTTCTGAAATATAATAATGGATAACATAATGATACCATTTTTTTGTTACAAAGTCAAGTCTTTTTAAAAAATCCCGCTGCGAAAACAGCGGGATTTTTATAATTTTATAATATATATGTATTATTAACCGAGAGTGCTGATGATCTTGGTGAGCGAAGTATCCCACTGTCTTTCCTTGGTTGCATAGTAGGAGGACCAGGAGGTATAAGAAGTCTGAGCTGCCTGACGGAATGCGGAGAAGCAGGAAAGCTGGTCTGCAAAGAGGCGTCCGGGGTCGAATACGAGAGTGTTGTGGAGAAGGTCAAACATTCTTGCATTCTCAAGAGTATCAAGATAACGGTACTGGAATGCTTCCTGATAGAGGGTGGGAGTCAGGTAGCGGTAACCGTAGGAGGAGAGGCACTCAAGGACTGCGGCAGACATTGCGGGATCGTTAGCATTCGCGGGGATCGAGAACATACTTACCCAGTAGCTTGTGATAGTGCGGTATTCTTCCTGGTTATCATCGTACAGCGGATAGGGAAGTACTGCAAAGTCAAAGTTTACTTCCTGCAGATAGTTCTGAACGTCTGCGATGGTTCCGCCGTGGAAGAGAACGTTGCCCGAGGCAAATCCGTTTGTGCCGTTGGCTCCAAGCAGTTCAACGTCAGCATTATCGAAAAGGAGACTGCGGCAGGTCTGATACCAGGTCTCAAGGCGGTCGCTCTCAAGCTCCTCGGACATAACAAGCTGGCCGTCCGGATTGTGCTCTACGAATCTGAAATCAGCGCCGTAGAAAAGGCTGTCGTAGTGTACGTTATCGGTGATGGTAAAGCTGTAAGCGGGGCTTCCGTCGGGGTTGATGCCCTGAACGGTTCCGAGAGTGAGTTCAGCAAACTTCGCAAATGTCCATTCTTTGTTGTCTACGAGATCGTAGAGGTTGGGGAGCTGATAGTTGTTTGCAAGGTCGAGGTTGCAGATGAGAGAGTGGATGTTACGTACGAGTGTACCTGTGATATCACCGGTGATGAAGTATACGTTGTTGTTGATGTGGCAGGATTCCTGAATATCCTTGGGCCACCAAGGTCTTTCCCAATCGAGATACTGCATCTCGGAAAGATCAAGGTAGAGGTTCTTCATAGCACCAATGGGAGCTGCGGGAGTGTACTGACCTACAAGGTCGAATGCATCCTGATTGCCTGCTGCAACGTTAGCTTCAACCGTGGTGATGAAGCTGTTACGGTTGTTCCAGTCACCGGTCTGCTTGGAGATGACGATCTTGATACCAAGGCGTTCTTCTGTACGTACCTGACGGTTGTAGATAGCGTCGTGAACCTTGTCTCCGGTGGTTTCGCCGTCCTCGTTCCATTCCCATTTTACCTGGTTTGACCAAGTGAAGAGAATGAATTCCTCGTTGTTATAATTGAGTTCGGGGAGACGGTCAAGCTCGAAGCCGTTTTCGTCAACGGGATAAGTGGTTTCTTCGGGGATCGTGGTAGCTGCGGGACCGTTGTTTTGGCTCTGAGTTCCTCCGGGTTCTGTACTGCCTTCCACTCCGCCTTCGTCCGGGGTGTTTGCACAGGAAACGAAACAAAGAGACAGCATCAGAAGTGCCATAAACAAAGCCGTGATGCGGATCTTTTTCATATTTGGATCTCCTCTCAATATTTTAGTTCAATATAATGATACTATAAAAAGATCCCGTTGTCAAGGCTTTTCGATAATTATTTCCGAAAACAGACAACGGGATGTATAGAATTAAATTACGGGCTCAAAGGCTTTCTTGAGAGCTTTATGCTTTTCTTCTGCAGAGACTCTATCGGGAGCACATACGCAGTAGTAGAACTTGCACTTCGGTTCGGTTCCGCTGGGACGAACGGCAACCCAAGAGCCGTCTTCAAAGATGAAGCGGAGAACGTCGGAGTAGGGGAATCCTTCCGAGTGCATCTTATCTGTTAGATAGTCTTCGACACGGACTACCTTTACACCGCCGACCTCGCTCGGTGAGCTGTCGCGGAGAGATGCAGTCAGTGCGGCGATCTTCTGCTTTCCGTCAAGACCTGGGAAGTAGAAGTTCGACTGGGAATCGAGGAAGAAGCCGTGTTCTGAGTAGATCTTTTCGAGAACGTCGATCAGGCTGAGCCCGAAGTTTTTGTAATATGCTGCAGCTTCACAGAGCATAAGCGACGCCTGAACGCCGTCCTTGTCGCGGACAAAGTCGGAAATGAGACAGCCGTAGCTTTCCTCGTAGCCGAATACGAATCCGTAATCGCCGCATGCGCGGTGATCCGCGATCTTCGCGCCGATAAATTTGAAGCCGGTCAGAGTCTTTTCAATCTTTACGCCGTACTTTTCGCAGATGCGGTCTCCGAGATCGGATGTGACGATGGTAGTCAGCATATATGCACCGGCAGGGAGAGAATTGTCCGCCGAGCGGCGTGAGAGGATATATTCGAGAAGCACTGCGGCGGACTGGTTTCCCGTCATGAGTGTCATTTCGCCTTCTTTGTTGAGTGCCGCTACGCCGAGACGGTCGCAGTCGGGGTCTGTGGTGATGACGATATCTGCGCCGGTTTCCTTAGCGATTTTAAGTGCTTCGGTGTAAGCCTTAGGCGACTCGGGATTGGGCGACTCGGTTGCGGAAAAATCGGGATCGGGATCGCACTGCGAGAGAACGGGGATGACCTCATATCCGCAGTCGGTAAGAACACGGCGGACGGGAATATTACCCGTGCCGTGCTGAGGCGAGTAAACGACCTTCAGCTTGCCCGCGCTCTCTCTGTCGCGGGAGATCGAAATGTTCTCTACACGCATTGCGTATTCGTCGTCGATCGAGGAGTCAAGCATTATGATCCTGTCGCCTGCTTCTTCGAGAGAGAGACAGGGTACGCGGAGTTCGTCCTTGACTCCACCGACGAGTGCGATGACCTTTTCGCTTTCCTCAAGTGAAAGCTGACAGCCTTCCGCGTCGTAGATCTTGTATCCGTTATACTCGGGGGGATTATGCGATGCCGTGATCATAACACCTCCCGCAGCGCGCATCTTGCGTACCGAGAAGGAGAGCATAGGTGTGGGGCGAAGTGAATCGAATATATAAGCCTTGACGCCGGCGGCGGCAAAAACGCCCGCAGTCGCAAGCGCAAATTCACGCGAGAGGCGGCGGTTGTCGTGCGAAATAACAACACCTTTTTCAGCGGCGTCCGCACCGAGGCTCTTGATATACTCTGCAAAACCTCGGCTTACGCGCATGACGGTGTAGATATTCATTCTGCCGATGCCCGCGCCGAGCAGACCGCGCATACCGCCCGTGCCGAATTCAAGCTCTGCGGCAAAACGTTCGGCAATAGCCTTTTTATCGTTCTGTATCGAAACAAGCTCTTCTTTAACCGAGGCGTCAAGCCCATCAAAGTCAAGCCATCTTTTATAGTCGTTCATGTATCTTTCGGATGACATAAAGGTTCTCCTGTTCATAAAATAATACCTTAATATTATACAATATTTGATCTGATTTTTCAAGTCCCGCAAGTGAAAAAAACGATTATTTCATCGCAGGAAAAGACAAATTGCAGCAGAATAGATACAAAAAAGCTCCCGCCCGACAAAAAATCGCGGGCGGGGATAATAATTTTCGTATTCAGTATTGCTAAATATTATTCTCAAACAGCGGTGCAAGTGTTTTGTATATCTTCTCAAACACACGGTATCCCTTGTCGTAAACTGCCACTGCCTTGGGATTTGGAGTATATACCTTGGTTGCTTTCACATGTCGGGCGGCGTCTTCGATGTTGTCACAAATGCCGAGACCGACCAGTGCGCAATAAGCCGTGCCTAAAGCACCAGCGTGGCGAGTTGCTGCGGGGACTTCGATCTTAACGTTCAGTACGTCGGCGAGCATTTGCATCCAAAGCTCGCTGCGTGCACCGCCTCCGACTGCACATACCTTTTCGGGCAGAGGTCGTCCATAAGTCTTGCTTTGATATTCGGCACCCATTCTGAGCTGATAGCAAACACCCTCCATGACCGCGCGGGTCATATGACGACGATCGTGCTGAGCGCCAAGCCCGAGAAAATTACCTCTCGCATCTCTGCCGAAGAGGGGCGGACGCTCACCGTAAAACCAAGGTGTCGCAAAAACACCTTCGGAGCCTGCGGGAATCTCTTCGAGTTGCTTGTCTACAAACGCGAACACCCCATCCCCAAGCTGTTGTTTTTCTTCAAAATAAAAGCGATCCACCGCCCAGTTGAAGGAAAGCCCGATCGATTGGGAACCCATTATAAATACGTCTCTCTTTTTATCAAAAGGAGAGAAGTAGAGCTCCTTGAAGTCGTGGGCGAGCGTATAGCCGATCCATCCGGAGGATCCGAAATAAATGTGCACACTGCCAACCGACGCAGTACCCGCGCCCATAGCAATGGCATTTATATCGCTCGTGCCGCCGAAAACGGGCACACCCACGGGCAGACCGAGCTCGGGAGAAGCCGCCTCGGTCACGTATCCTACGAGACCGTGCGAAGGTGCTACCTTAGGAAATTTTTCTCGAGGAATATCCATAAATTCCATCATTTCTGCGTAGAAAGCATCCAGCTTTGGATCGTCCGAGCGCACAAAGCTGTTACCCTCATCCACGGATGCCACGCCCGTAGCCTTCCACTTGATATAAGAGTTGACCTCAAAAACAGTGACGGCATCCCGAAGGACATCGGGACGGTGCCTGCGAAGCCAGAAAAGCTTGGGCCAATAATCCGCAGAGTTGAATATTCCTTCGCCAAATCGCTCGCACAGCAGCCTTGCCTCATACGCGGAACGTGAATCTAACCATATGATACTTCGATGAAGCACGTTTCCCACGGCGTCCACAGGGATGATGCCCTTCCACATGGTATCAAGAGCTATACCCATAACTGCCTCGGGGGAAACATTACCTGTTTCCAACACCGCACGCGTGACGGAACAAACGCCTGACCAGTAATCGTTGGGATCCTGCTCGGCAATTCCACCGTCAGCAGTATAGAGCGGATAAGAAACCGTAGCGGTATATGCCACTTCACCTTCGGGTGTAACCAACGCGCCCTTGACGCCGCTGGTTCCGAGATCGTATGCCAAAACGTATTTTTTCATCTATTTTCCCTCGCTTTCGAAAATTGAATGCAAAAGTCTCACGGGTTCATTATAGCACACAAAGCCGTGAATGTCAACGCGGAGAAGAAAAAAACATTAAAAGGAGCCGAATGAATCGACTCCTTAAAGCGGTTTTTAATTTTTCAGTCCCTCGATATATTCATCAACAGTAACAACACGTCCCTCGCGTCTTGCCTGCTCAGCGGCGAAGACAGTGAGGTGATTTGCTACGGAGGTGGAAATATCGGTAAGCGCGTTGCCCTTGTAAGTACCGCAGAGAAATTCGCTGAGTGCGCGCATAATTCCGCGGTCTCCGCCGCCGTGACCGCCCGTGATCTCCTGGTTGGTGATCGCATCGATGATCGGAACGTCAGTCTTTTTGCCGGTCTTGAATTCATAAAGGGTGATGGTCTTGTCCTTCATAGTAGCGTAGACCTCACCTTTAGTGCCCATAATGTGAATGCGTCTGCCGCCTTCATTGAAGGCACTCATAGTGAAGGAGACGGTCACGCCGCTCTCGTATTCGAGATTGACCACCTGATGGTCAACGACGTCGTTGTCGCATTGATAAACGCATCTGCCGTAGTTTGTTTCGGTGAGAACACGGCGGACGTCATCCTTAGTGGGACGTTCGCTGTCAGCCGCGCGGGAAATATAGTGAGACTTTTCGCATGCGTAGATCTTCTCGGCATTGTAGGGACAACTGTCTCCGGCGGGACAGCCCATATAACAGAATTCGGGTGCGCCTTCGGGCTTGTTGGCAGCGCAGAAATGAGAGAGTGTACCAAAGCTGTGAACGCGCGTGCACTTTTCACCGACGAGCCACTGGAGAATGTCGATATCGTGACAGCTCTTTGCAAGAAGCATGGGGGAACTGTCGGATTCCTTATGCCAGTTTCCGCGGGTGAAGCTGTGGCTGTAATGGATGTGTCCAACACCCTCATAGTGATTGATGTTCATAACCTTACCGATCTTGCCCTCGTCGATGATTCTCTTGAGGGTGGTAAAGAAGGGTGTGAAGCGGAGAACGTGGCAGATTATAACGCTGACTCCCTTTTTGTTTGCCGCCTCAGCGATCTTGTAGCACTCTTCGGGAGTGGGAGCCGCAGGCTTTTCGAGAAGCAGATGGTAGCCGAGTCCAATCGCCTTCATGGCGGGCTCAAAGTGCATCTGATCCTGAGTTGCGATGATCGCTGCATCGGCAAATTTGTCAAGAGCGAGGATCTCCTTCCAACCTTCAAAGCAAGCGGATTCGGGAAGTCCGAATTTTTCTTTGATATAATTTCTTCTCACGGGATTGGGATCGGCAACTGCAACGATCTCGAGCTCTGGACACGCATCAAAAGCGTGGCACGCGTAAGTCGTACCGCGGTTACCCGCACCGATTAGAATGACCTTGATCTTTTTCATAATAGTACCTCTGAAGTTTTAG
>JAZSMP010000171.1:0-2032 GCA_045535915.1 Eubacteriales bacterium
CATTCATTTCAAATATGAGGGCGCACAAAAGGAATCGCTCCGCGGGATCAATTTCAAGATACGCGAGGGCGAGCGGATCGCCGTTGTCGGACGCAACGGAAGCGGCAAGACCACGCTCGTCAAGCTCCTTCTCCGTCTCTATGACCCCACCGAGGGCAAGGTCACTCTGAACGGCAAGGATGCGAAGGATTACCGTCTTTCCTCCTGGCGCGGACTTTTCGGAAGCGTTTTTCAGGATTTCAAGCTCTTTTCCCTGAGCGTTAAGGAAAACGTCGTTCTCCGTCTCCCGAATGATGGCGACGACGAGATCGTAACAGACGCGCTCAAGGAAAGCGGCGCCTGGAAGAAGATCGAAACACTCGAGCACGGCATAGAATCGACTATGACCCGAGAATTCGACAATGAGGGCGTCAACTTATCGATCGGAGAGCAGCAAAAAGTCTCGCTCGCGCGTATATTTGCCGAAAAAACTCCCTTTGTTGTCCTCGACGAGCCTTCAAGCGCGCTCGACCCGATAGCCGAGCACACGATGTTTGAGAATATGATCCGTGCGACCGAGGGAAGAAGCGTCATCTTCATCTCGCACCGTCTGTCCTCGGCAACGCTTGCCGACCGCGTCTACATGATGGAGGACGGCGAGATCATCGAGGAGGGCACACACGCCGAGCTGATGGAGCGTGACGGCAAATATGCCGAGATGTTCCGTCTGCAGGCGAAGAATTACACATCGGGAGGTGAGGACAATGAGTAAGAAAACCAAAGAGCCGAAGCAGTCGCTGTGGCGCGTGCTTCGCAACAACTTCGTTATCTTCGGCAAGGTCTGCAGATACGCGCCCGACCTTGTGATCCTCGCTTTCCTTGAAGAAGGTGTTCTGCAGGGTGTTCACAACTCGATCTACGCCGTCTTTACATTACACCTCTTCAACTCCCTCGATCTCGGCGAGCCCTTCGGGAAGATCGCGCTGATCATAGGACTTATGTCGCTGTGGTACTTGGTGTTCAACGTCATCGACCGCTCATGGCACCGCGTAATCAAGCCGAATCTGCACCACAAGCTCAACCAAGGCATCCACACCGAGCTTTTCCGCAAGACGAGCGAGATCGACGTTGCCTGCTATGACGACCCCGAATTCTACAACGATTTTGTCTGGGCGATGGACGAGGCATCGTCGCGTTCGATCAAGATCCTCGAGGATCTGACCCGCATGGTCGCGCGTCTCATGTCGCTTATCACGATCCTCGGAACACTGATTGCCGCAAAGCTTGACGCGGTAATAATCATTGTCTGTTGCGCGGTTGGTGTTGTCAACTGCATCGTCAACCATTTCGGAAACAAGACCGCATACGCGCAGGAAAAGGAGCGCAAGCCCCTCTCGCGCAAGCAAAATTACATCAACCGCGTTTACCACCTTCCCGACTACGCCAAGGAGATCCGCATCAGCCGCGCCGATGATCTGCTGACCCGCGAGGCTGACGAAAACTCGGAGAAAAAGGTCAAGGTCGCGAAGAAATACGGCATAAAATACTTCTTCATCTACGGAATTTTCTACAACGTGCTTATGGAGGCAGTCAGCCTCGGAATCGTATTCTACATGTTTCTCCGTCTTCTTGACGGCGCGATGCTCGTCGGCGTCTTTGCCGCAAGCACAAGCCTTATCTGGCGCGTACGCTGGAACATCTCCGACTTTGTCGAAAGACTCGCAAAGTTCCCCGAGCACTCGCTCTTCCTCGAAAAATACTACGGCTTTCTCGCATATAAGCCGAAGGTGGTCTCGGGCAGGAACGACGTTCCCGAATTCGAGTCGCTTGAGCTCAAAAACGTGTCGTTTACCTATGATTTTTCCGACAAACCGAAGTATCTTTGGCACAAATCCGACCACAAGAAGCCGAAGAGCGAAAATCCCGGCAGTGCCGATGCTCTCCGCGGAGTTGATCTGAAGATAGAAAAGGGCGAGAAGATCGCCATCGTCGGCTACAACGGCGCGGGCAAAACGACGCTCATCAAGCTTCTGATGAAGTCGGAGGCCAAGCG
>JAZSMP010000282.1:0-7902 GCA_045535915.1 Eubacteriales bacterium
CGCAACATTCCCGATCCGATCTTCAACGAGTCCGACTACGTGCTCGGCGAACAGCTCGCGCTTGCATACCATCAGTCGAAGGACGTCAACGCCCCCGACGACGTGATGCGACGCAACAAGGCGTCCTACTACGGCACCTGCGAGATCGTTGACACGCATTACGGACGAATCATCGACCTTATCGACGAGCTCGGTCTGCGCGACGATACCGTGATCATTTTCTCCTCCGACCACGGCGAGATGCTCGGCGACCACGGTCTGACGCACAAGGGCTGCCGTTTTTACGACGGCGCGGTGCGCGTGCCGCTGATCTTCTCCTGCCCCGCGCGTTTTGCCTCGGGCAAGGTGGTCGAGGGTATTACCGAATACACCGATATCGCGCCCACCATCGCCGAACTTTGCGGGATCGATTTTCCCGACACCCACGGTCATTCGCTCTGTGCGGCTCTTTCCGCCGACGGCGGCGAGGGCATTGAGCGCGATTACGTCCGCACCGAGTATTATTGGTCCTGCCTCGGACCCGGCAGACCTGCCGCGTACGCGACGATGTTCCGCGACCGCCGCTATAAGCTCGTGGTCTACCACGGGATCGAGACGGGTGAGCTTTACGATATGGAAGCCGACCCGCGCGAGGAGCACAATCTCTGGTACGATCCCGCGTACAGCGAGCTCCGCTTCAATATGCTCAAAAAATCCTTTGACGTATCCGCGGTCGTTCAGAGACCGGGACAGAACAGGATTGGCAGATATTGACGAAGGATATGCGATCCGCTTCGCGGAGTTAATATTGCCTACGGCAAGTTAAGATCGCGCTTCGCGCGAGTTAAAGTTCGCCTGTGGCGAAGTTATATCATTAATTTCCGAGCTGATGGCTCGGAAATTTCAGAGTACTGACAAACCCATATTCTAAAAAACGATATGTCAAATTGCACAAAAACAGTCCAACAGCTGTGTTCGCACTTACTAAACGGGGTGCAGGGGCGAAGCCCCTGCAAGAAAAAAACAATGTCATCCTGAGGCAGCGTCCGCAGACCGCTTGGCTGCCGAAGGATCTCGTGACGACCGAGTTGTTCCTCGGGCGTCGCGGTACTGGCGATGTGGTCTGTACAGCACCGCCCCGACTAAATCTATATGAATGCAAAAAATCACTGTGTACAATCAAAATTACACAGTGACTTTTTGTATTATTTTGACTTTTAAAAGTGCAAACAACTACGTTTGACTTTAGTTTTACGATTATGCACATCAAACCTCTTCGTACAGGCACCGCGCCGCCCTTGTAAATGGGGGCGGCACGAGATTCTTCGGCGGCATGGCGGTCTGCGGACGCCGCCTCAGAATGACATCGTCATTCTTGAAGGGGACTGCGTCCCCTTCACCCCTGCATCGCAAGTGCGAACATAGCTTTCTGTTTTTTGTGCATATTGCTATATGATTGTTTTTTATGAGGCTTTGTCAGTAGCCTGTAATTTCCGAGCTGATGGCTCGGAAATTTTCATTTTTATGAGAAGTATATTCTTCCAAAACTGTTTACAAAACGCAAAAAATGTGATATAATATCCTTGCGACACAATATAGGAAACCAAAAAGCTCCTTTTATATTTTCTTCCCAAGTGTACATTTTATCTATTGATAAAAATGTACGCTCTCTTTGGTATACTTGGGCTTTTTAAAAGGACGGTTTATCGAATTGTGTCGCAGCAATGGAGCTACGTTTTTTGTGCGTGGCTTCGGCTGCGCACTTTTTATTTTTGGAGGGATTGATATGAGTTTATATATGTGGAACCCCATAGACGAGGATCTTTTACAGAGATTGGAGCAGGACAAGAACGGCAGAAAGGTTATGCCCATTATAAATCTCTTCAGAAAACTGACAAACGACGATCCGTATCTGTACTGTCCGTTCGAATTATTTCCCGTTGCGATGATACGCGCTCTGCTTAAATTTATGGTTACTGAACTTGGGCTTGACGAACGTACGGCGCGTAAATTTTACATCAATCATCTCGCATTTGCTTCGCTGAGATTTACGATTGATGAAACAATCGCCTTTTTCGGCGAAGAAAACTTTGATAAAATAATCAGCGAGATTCTGGAACTCGAAAGTCAGATTAAAAAGGAACAGTAGCCACAGCAATATTTGTCCAAAAGCACCCCGAAAACTCGCGTTTTCGGGGTGTTTTTTCGGCTTTCCTCTTGATTTTTTGCTAAATATATAGTATAATTAATTATCTATATAATAGCGGAGGTCTGCCCCATGAACAACGACTTCACATCCACATACGAATACACCGTCGAGCAAAAGGCGGAAGGCAAATTCAAACTGATGAAGATCGGCTTTATCGCGCTCTACATCCTTTACCCCGTCATTTTTATGGCGATCCTCTTTATAATCCAGCTGTTCCAGCTCTTCGCCCTCGTTGCCGTCACCGAATGGATGCTCGTCTACTTCACCTGGAAGTACGTAAAGCCCGAATACGAATATTCCGTCACCTCGGGCAGAGTCACCTTCTCCGTCATCCGCGGCAAGCGCTCGCGCCGTGAGATGGTCAATTTCGCGATCAAGGACTGCCTGCAGATCGCTCCCGCAACAGAGCGCGAATGGGTCGAAAGACTCGAGCTATATGATCCCGAAGTCGTATATTCTGCAATCTCCTCTGCCTCCTCTCCCGACAGATACTACGCCGCTTTTGAGACCGAGGACGGAAAACGCTGCGTCTTCCATTTTGAAGCAACGGAAAAGATGCTCAAGCTTTGCCGCAACTACAACTCCGCACACACAGTCATTACAAAGGTACGCTATTGATGAAAAAAATATCCTCATTTACAGTTGACCACGACCGCCTCGAGCGCGGTATTTATATCAGCCGCATCGACGGCGACATCGTCACATACGATCTGCGCATGCGCCGACCCAACGCCGGCGACTACATCACTCCCCTTGCCGCGCACTCGCTTGAGCATCTGCTTGCGACCTATATGCGCTCGGGCGATGCTGGCGACCGCGTGATCTACGTCGGTCCGATGGGATGCCGAACCGGTTTTTACCTCTTAATGTCGGGCGGAACCGAGAAAAACGCCGAAAACTTCGCCGCACTCTGCACGGCGCTTGATAACATCCTCGCGCACGAGGGCAGAATGCCGGGAGCCGCACGCCGCGAATGCGGAAACTTCCGCGCCCTCTCGCTTCCCGCGGCAAAAAAGGAAGCTGAAAATTATCTCTCTGTGCTTGACGCATACCGCCGCGCCGGCACTCTCCCCGCTTTTGAATACGAAGGCGGCAGATCGGGTATATGATCATGGAAAAAATCAAACTTGGAATTATCGGAGCGATGGAGAGCGAGGTCGAGCTTCTTCAGTCGCTCCTTGAAGAAAAAGAATGCCGCAAGATCGGCAAACATACTTACTACACCGGTCTCCTCTCGGGCACTCCCGCCGTCATCGCGCGCGCGGGCGTAGGCAAGGTCAACGCCGCTGTCTGCACAGCCGCAATGATCCTTGAATTTGCCCCCGAATACATCTTAAACACGGGTGTTGCGGGCGCGCTCGGCAAGGGGATCACCGTAGGCGACGTCATCGTAGCCGACTGTTGCATCGAATACGACCTTGAATACGGCTCGCTCGGAGACGCACGCGGAAGCATTTTCTATCCCGACTCTACCTCCGAGATCGTTATGCCCGCAGACGCGGAGTTTGCCGCAAAGATCGAGGAGATCGCACGCGAGGTCTCTGGCGGTGAATTTGAAGTCAAACGCGGTACCGTTGCAACCGGCGACAAGTTCGTCTCAAGCTCCGAGGCGCGCTGCGACATTCTCTCCGCCTTTCCCGAGGTCCTCTGCTGTGAGATGGAGGGAGCGGCGATCGCGCAGGTCTGCCGTCTCTATTCTGTAAAATTCTCCGTCCTCCGCTCGATGTCGGACAGCGCCGACGGTGAGGCGGAGATGGACTTCCCCACCTTCGTCAAACTTTCCGCAGACCGCGCGGCAAAGATCGCGCTGTCGCTTGCAAAATCACTTTCCTGAGGAATTTAAAATGAAACTTCCTATCAAATACCACGACGGAAAAAGCTTTGAAAATATCCGCTCGGCTATCCGCGCCGCCGCAAGGCGATACAGCGCGCGCCCCGCTCTGATGCAGAAATTTGCGGGCGCATACCGCGCCATCAGCTACGCCGAGCTCCTTTATAAGGTCGAAGGACTCGGCACCGAGCTCCTTTCGCGCGGCTTTTACGGCAAAAGAATAATCCTTCTCGGCGAAAATTCGCTCGAATGGGCAACCGTTTTTCTCTCTGCCGTATCGGGACTCGGAACCGTCCTGCCGATCGACAAGGACGTCCCCGCCGAAGCTCTTGTAAAAATCGCGGAAGACAGCGAGGCTTACGCCGTCTTCTACTCCCCGAAATACGAGGAAAAGGTTTCCTCGCTTCCCGCGGAGATCAAAAAATATTCATTCAATACGATTGAGGCGTTGATCGAGGAAGGTGCCTCCAAGCTCGCGCTAGGTGACACCGATTACCTCCGCCTTTCTATCGAGCAGGACGATTCCGCCGTCATCTTCAGAAGCCTTTCCGCAAGCGGAGAGATCCGCGGAACGACTCTTTCGCAGAGAAATATCTGCTTCGATCTTTCCGAGCTGACCAAGACCGTCATCTGTTACCCCGAGGACGTTTATCTTTCTGTCCTGCCCGTCAGCCACGTCTATGAGCTCATATGCGGATTCCTCTACCCGCTCATTTCCGGCGCATGCGTTGCCTTCTGCGAAGGACTGCGCTATATGTCGAGAAATATTCAGGAAGTCCGACCGACCGTTATGGTCTGCGTGCCCTACCTGCTTGAAACCATCTACCGCAAGATAAAGTCCAATATCCGCCGTAAGGGCAGCGAAAAGCGCGTCCGCACCGCCATCAAGCTGACGGGATCGAGCTTCGGACTCAAAAAGCGCGTTTTCAGCGAGATTCATGACTCCCTCGGCGGCAGACTCCGTCTCTTTATCTCGGGCGGAAGCCTTGCCGATCCCGAGATCGTGCGCGGACTGCGCGAATTCGGATTCCGCACCGCGCAAAGCTACGGTCTTTCCGACTGCCTGCCCCTGATCGCGATCGGCTCGGACTTCGCTTACATTGACAATTCGGTCGGTGTCTGTGTCCAGGGCGGCGTTCTCGATATCTACGATATCGGCGGCGACGGCATCGGCGAGATCAGATACAAGGGCGACAACATCCCCGCCGCCATCATCGGAAACAGCGCGGTCACTCTGCGCGACGGCTGGCTCTACACGGGCGAGCTCGGTCACGTTGACCGCGACGGATTCCTCTATATTTCGGGCAAGAAAAGAAACGTTTTCGTCACGGCTTCGGGCAAAAACGTCTTCCCCGAGGAGCTTGAAGCTCTTCTGCGCCGTAACAGCTTCGTAAACGAGGCTGTGATCGTCGGTTACGTCAACGAAACCCGCGCGGATTACGACATCGTCGCCGTCCTCCGACCCGAGGTTTCGGAATTTGAAGAGGTATACGGCAAAAACTTCACTCGCGGTCAGATCGACGCGGAATTCAACCGCGCGATCGAGGCTGTCAACCGCATGACGGCACCCCACAAAAAGATACACTTCTTCGTTACACGCCGTGAGGAATTCGCCCTGACCCCCTCGCGCAAGGTGCGCCGCGCAGGCGTTGCCGAAGAGGCGAAGCCCGAATATCTGAGAAAACTCGCAAGAACATAAATTCCCGACCGTAAAACTGCGTTTTACGGTTGGCAGAACCACTTGATACATAGGAGATAAATTATGCATATTTCACTCGCCGGCAGACTCGGAAGCGGCAAGAGCACGCTTGCCAAGATCTTCTGCCCTAAATACGGCTTTGAACATTACTACACCGGCGCCATCATGCGCGCACTCGCCGAGGAGCGCGGAATGAGTGCGCTTGAATTCAACCAAATGTGCGAAAACGATCCCTCCGCCGACCTCATGATCGACAACAAAACCACAGAGGTCTCCCGTGCGCGCCGTGATGACAAGATCCTTTTCGACTCGCGCATGGCTTGGCATTTCGCCGAAAACTCCTTCAAGGTCTATCTTTACGTGCCGATCGAGGTCTCGGTCAAGCGCATACTCGGCGACTCCACCCGCGGAAACGTCGAGGAATACGCCGACGCCGCCGACGCCGAGGCAAAGATACTCGCACGTATGCAGTCGGAAAGCCTCCGCTACAAAGAATTTTACGGCGTCGATAACCACGATCTGAACAACTACGACCTCATTCTCTGCACCTCTCATATCTCCCCCGAGGAAGCAGCAGACACGATATGGCGAGAGTTTAACCTGTACATCGAAAACCCGGAGAAATACCCCCGCCCCAAGAAATTGTATATGGAATAAAACAGTGCACGCAATAAAAGTGCAGAGTTAAGAGTGCAGAGTGCAGAGTTAAGAGTGCAGAGTGCAGAGTTAAGAGTGCAGAGTGCAGAGTTAAGGATAATTTCCTTGCCTGCGGCTGCGGAAATTTTCAATTATATAAAAATACTTTTTGAGCATTGCGAAAAAAGATACCGCAACTCTGCACTCTGCACTCTGAACTCTGCACTAATAATTTCATCCCAACTATAAAATAAAGAAGTTTTTATGATACAAATCAAATTATTCTTCTCCCGCGTATTCCGTTCGCTCGGATGCATCATACTCTTGTTGACCGTCATATCCGAGGGCTGGCTCGTTTACGGAGTCAGGATCAATTCCGACCCGCCGCTCGTGCGCGAATACGTGATCGAGAGTGACAAAATCTCGTCTCCCGTGACGATCGTTATGCTTTCCGACCTGCACGGATGCGATCATCCCACACTCGCCTCGCAGGTCGCCGAGATCGAGCCGCAGATAATTCTCATGTGCGGGGACATGATCAACCATTGGCACGAGACGGGCGAGGATATCCTCGTCACAGCGGCTGTTGTAAAAGAGCTTTCGGACATTGCCCCCGTCTACTATTCCTACGGCAACCACGAGCTCGAGCGCATCGGTCTGCATGACAGAGGCGCCGTCGCTCCCATCCTTGAAGCGGGTGCCGTCCTGCTTGAACGCGAATACGAGGACCTTATTATCAACGGCAACAGCATCCGTATCGGAGGCATTTACACACCGAATTCGGCGGAAACACGCAAGCCTGACGCTTCTTCCTGTGAATCCTTCTTTGCTGATCTCACAGACACCGAAGCCTTCACAGTACTCATGGAACACCGCCCGGCGGCTGTGACCGACACGATCGTTCCGTCCGGATTCGAGCCCGATCTCTGTCTTTCGGGTCATCTTCACGGCGGGCACGTCATCCTTCCCATCCTCGGTCCCGTATACGGCGCAAATTCGGGCTTCTTCCCCGATCATGCGCTCGGTAAATTTGAGATCGGGAAATCAACTATGATAGTTTCGGCGGGTCTTTCGACCGATCGGCACATAATCCCGCGCGTGGGCAACCCGACCGAGATCACAAAAATCATCCTGGAGTAATACTATGAATAACGAAAAAAGACCCGTCATCGGCATAACCTCGTCAATGTCGGACACCTTCATAAGAATGCGCCGCACCTACTTCGACGCCATCGTCGATGCGGGCGGCATACCAATGTTTATGCCACACAACCGATGCGCGGAGGACACCGAGAAATTCGCCTCGCTCTGCGACGGATTCCTTTTTGCGGGCGGCGACGACGTAGATCCCAAGCATTACGGCGAGGAGATCGCCTTCGACAGCGTCGAGACCACTCCCCTGCGTGACGATTTTGAGCTCGCGCTTGTCAATATCATCAAAAACGACAGCCGACCCATCCTCGGCATCTGCCGCGGCGAACAGATCCTCAACGTCGCCTTCGGCGGCAGCCTTTTCCAGCACAACGACGGCCACCGACAAGAGGAAAG
>JAZSMP010000203.1:0-8658 GCA_045535915.1 Eubacteriales bacterium
GAGGAAAGCGGCAGGAAAAACCTCCGCGTGACCCACGTTCTCGAAGGCAGCTTCCTTCATTCTATCGTCGGCGAGAGCGAGATCGGCGTCAACTCCTTCCACCACCAGGCGGTAAAGCAGGTCGCACCCGGCTTCATCGTCTGTGCGCGCGCCGAGGACGGAACCGTCGAGGCGATCGAACCCGAAAAGAGGACCGACCGCTTTTTCCTCGCCGTTCAATGGCATCCCGAATACTTCTACGCCACGGACGCCCCCGCCGCAAAGATCTTCAAAGCCTTCATCGCGGCGGCGAAAATAAATGCAGAAAGCTAAATACAAACTTACAGGGATTTAAAATGAAAGAACTATTCAAAAAATACCGTGAGATAATCGTTTACATCATCGTCGGACTCATGACCACCGCCGTTTCCTACGGCATAAGACTTGGCGTGATCTACGGCTTCTCGCCGATTCTCGGCATTGATCTTGCCGAAGAGGGCGGACGTGCCGCGATTTTGCGCACCGTTGCCGTAACCGTCGGCTGGGTCGCGGGCGTGATCTTCGCCTTCTTCACCAACAAGAGCTGGGTATTTCAGGATAAGGTCAGCGGAAAACGCGCCGTTCTCATTCAATTCGGTGAGTTCACCCTCTCGCGCCTCTTCACCTACTTTGTCGAGCTCGGTCTCGGCGTCGGCGTGCCCGCGCTTCTCACTGCTATCGGTTACAAACCCTTCAAGATTATCCTCACCTTTGACGCCGATCTCATCGCAACCGGCATTTCGGTAGTCCTCGTAACGATACTCAACTATATTCTTTCAAAGCTTCTCGTTTTCAGAAAAAAACAATCGTAAAACGGAACGGAGTAAAAAATGATCTCAAAGGTTTACAGCGCCGCGCTTGCGGGCATAGACAGCTTCCGTGTCACCATAGAGGTTGACGGCTATCCGGGCTCGGATCAGAATTTCTGTCAGGTCGTCGGACTACCCGACACAGCCGTCAAGGAAGCGCGCGACCGTATGAAGTCCGCCTGCTTCAACAGCGGATATCCCTTCCCCGACCTTAATTTCGTAATAAATCTCGCTCCCGCAGACCGCCGCAAGGAGGGCTCGGCTTTTGACGTGCCCATGCTTCTCGGCATTCTGCGCTGCGGAGGCAGCATTATGCCCGGAGTATCCTTCGAGGGCAAATGCTTCACAGGCGAGCTTTCGCTGACGGGCGAGATCCGCTCTGTCCGCGGAGTTCTTTCGATGTGCGCCGACGCAAAGCGCGACGGCTTCACCGAGTTTTACGCTCCCTCCGAAAACGCTCGTGAGGCTGCGGCTGTCGAGGGCATAACCGTCTATGCCGTCCGCCATATCAAAGAGATCGTAGACCACTTAAACGGCAAAAACCGCCTCTCTCCCGTCACGGGCGACGCGCATTCCTTCGATGACGCCTACGCGGGCGGTATCGATTTTGCCGACGTCAAGGGTCAGATCGCGGCAAAACGCGCAATGGAGATCGCCGCCGCGGGCGGACACAACATCCTGCTCATCGGCCCTCCCGGCACGGGTAAGTCGATGCTTGCAAAGCGTCTTCCCACGATCCTTCCGCCTCTCACCTTCGACGAGGCAATAGAAACGACCAAGATCCACTCTGTCGCGGGCACGCTTCCCGACGGCTCCTCACTTCTGACCGCCCGTCCCTTCCGTTCGCCCCACCACACGATGTCCGCGGTTTCCCTCGTCGGAGGCGGCGCAAATCCGAAGCCCGGCGAAATTTCGCTGGCGCACAACGGAGTCCTCTTCCTTGACGAGCTTCCCGAGTTCCCCAAGAGCATCACAGACAACCTCCGCCAGCCGATCGAGGACAGACGCGTTACGATCACCCGCGCACTCGGCAGAGTCACCTACCCCTGCACCTTCATGCTCGTTGCGGCAATGAACCCCTGCCGATGCGGTTATTTCGGTCATCCGACCCGCAAATGCACCTGCGGCAAGGGCGAGGTCGCGCGCTACATATCGAAGATAAGCGGTCCCCTTCTCGACCGAATCGACATACAGATCGAGCTTCCCTCGCTCTCCTATGACGAAATATCGGCAAAGAGTGAGCACACCGAGACCTCGGCTCAGATCCGTGAGCGCGTAATTGCCGCCCGCGAATTCATGCACCGCCGACTTGAAGCCGAAGGTCTTGCGGGGCTCGGCATCTTCTCGAACGCACAGCTCGATGCCTCGGGCATCAGAAAGACCTGCCACCCCACAGATCAGGCTGTCGAGTTAATGAGGATGGCTTACGACCGTCTCGGACTTTCGGCGCGAGGCTACGACCGCGTTCTCCGCATGGCGCGTACCGTCGCAGACCTTGACGCATCCGAAAAGATCGAGGCGCACCACATCGCCGAGGCGATCACGCTCCGAAGCCTCGATAAGAAATATTGGGGGTAAAAAATGTCGGTAGTATATGAAAACCGCTCCTCCGACTTCTTCTGCCGAGGAGACAACAATTACAAATCAAAGCTCAGCTGCAGCCCTCACCTGCATTACCATATCGAATTTGTTCAGCTTCTCGAGGGAGAAACCGTAGGCTATGCCGATACCGAAGAGACTCTGATCGAGCCCGGCGATATATTCATCGCCTTCCCGAATCAGGTGCACCGATTTGAGACGAGAGCACCCGAAAAATACCGTCTGTTCATCGTCTCACCCGATCTGATGCCCGAATTCTTACAGATCTTCAACTCGCGCATCCCCTCTTCCTCACTCATAAAGGGCGCAGGTCTCGATCCCGAGATCAACGCACTGACAAACGCGCTCTTCACCTTCACGGGCCACCGTCACACGGGCGGCGACCTTTACAGCGATTCCGTCATCCGCGGCTGTCTCTTGGCGCTTTTCGGCAAGCTTCTTCCTATGATGAGCCTTTCCGCGCCGAGAACGGGGGATTCGCGCGCAGTTCGCGAGATCGTTGGTTACTGCTCGGAGCACTTTGCCGAGGAGCTCTCACTCGAGGTGCTTGAATCCGAGCTTCACCTGAGTAAATACTACATATCGCATCTTTTCTCGGGCAAGCTCGGCATCCGTTTCAACGACTACATAAACTCTCTGCGCATCTCACACGCCTGCCGTCTGCTACGAAAAGAGGATATGCAGATCACGGAGATCGCGGAGGCGGTCGGGTTCTCGACTCTCCGCACCTTCAACCGCGCCTTTGCAAAATTCCGAGGCATGACACCCAGTGACTTCCGCCGCGACGGCGCGCCGCGCACCGAAGGCGCATCGCTCCTTCCCATATATTATAAAGGTAATTAAAATGTCAGAATTTGATTCGATCGCACTTGCCGATCTCAGTGAAATAAAAAATACAAAAGGACGCCTCATTTCCGTTGACTTCGGCGAGGTCCGCACCGGACTTGCCGTATCCGACGCCTCACGCTTTCTTGCATCGGGCATCGGAAACGTAAAAGTCGGCGGCATCGACAAGACCGCCGCCGAGGTCGCCCGTATCGCTGTCGAACGCGGATGCGTTGCCGCCGTAGTAGGACTTCCCCGCAACATGGACGGAAGCGAGGGTGCGCGCGCGGAACGCTGCCGCGACTTTGCCCGCCGTCTGTCGGCTATCGCAGGCATCCCCGTTGCCATGACCGACGAAAGACTTACCACCGTTGCCGCCTCGCGCTATCTCAACGAGACCGACACCCGCGGAGGAAAACGCAAGAACGTCATTGACAGCCTTTCGGCAGAGATTATACTTCAGAATACGATAGACAGATTGAAAAATATGAATTGATTTTTCACACTTCACCATCAGTCCGCGAGATTAATCGTGGACTGATGGTGTATTTTGTTATCAAAATCCTCTTCCGCCACGCCCACGGCGCGTTTGAGGCGTGGTACTTTTTGTTTTTTTAAAACCGAAATATTTTGTGCGAAATTATCGATTAAAAAACGCTCTAATTGAAAAAAATAATTACATATTCGAGATAAAAATCAATTATTTTCAAAAATAATTATAACTATACTTATAATTATTATTGACAAAAAATAATTTTTGTGCTATAATGCTTACAAAAGGAGGATTTTACTATGCCTATTACTTCGAAAGATGGTATCTTGAAGGTATTAACCGCTTACAATCCTTGGTGGAAAACCGGTGCTGTACACCCCAAGATGACCAAAAACTATAAAAGATTTGCCTTTCATGAAGCAATGAAGCGACTAAATGAAACCAATATACGTCGAACAGTAGTGCTGACCGGAACACGAAGAGTTGGTAAAACTACTATTCAATATCAAATGATCGATGCTTTGTTAAAGGAAGGCGTATCTCCGCAGAAAATCGTTTTCATTTCTATGGATCATCCTATGCTTAAGCTGAGCCAATTCCAGGAAGTATTAGAATGTTATCACGAAAATATATATCCGGACCAAGACGTCTACTATTTCTTTGATGAAATACAGTATGCTTCTGATTGGGATCGTTGGCTTAAGATCATATACGATAATCAACCGGATACCCGAGTTATCGCAACAGGATCAGCAAGCCCTGCGCTTATGAAGGGTAGCCGCGAAAGTGGTGCAGGACGTTGGTCCGTGATTCAAGTACCAACATTATCCTTCTATGAGTATTGTGAGTTGCTTGAACTTGATAGACCGGATATCCCAGAAAATCTCAAGGCTACAGATCTGTTGCACAAAACACAGATCGAGCGCACTCAGATTATGATGCAACTTTCAAAGGTGCAGAATCATTTTATGAGATATCTGCAAGTGGGTGGATTCCCTGAACTTGCACTCGCTGATAATGATTTGATGGCTCAGCAAATTATGCGAGAAGATGTTGTGGATAAGGTCCTGAAGCGCGATTTGCCATCTCTTTACAACATTCGTAATGCAACCGAGCTTGAACGAATCTTCTTGTATTTGTGTAATGTATCTTCGGAAATAATTTCTATTGATGCTATAACAAAAGAACTGAATGGCGTATCACGCACCACTGTAGAAAACTACATTCAATACTTGGAGAGTGCAAATCTGATATATCAAAGTTGGCCTGTAGATATGGCAGGCAAAAAGATATTGAAAGCAAGACCTAAAGTCTATATTGCTGATGCTGCTATTCGAAACGCTGTATTGATGGATGAAGCAATTATGACTGATCCTGTTGGCATGGGTAAGGTGGTTGAAACCGCAGTATATAAGCACGTTACGGCATTCTATTATAAGTTCGCAACATCCGTCGGATATTTCCGCGGCGGTAAAAAGAACAAGGAGATCGACATTGTGGTCGATTATCCGAAGATCAAAAATATTTTAATTGAGGTGAAATACCGCGAGGGAGCTCCGATTGCTGATGATGATGCAATTGTTGAATTTTGTGACGAGGCATCCGCTGCAATTATTATTACCAAAACACCTAACGATTTTGGTGTACACAATGCTCCGGGTGGCAAAGAATTATTAAGAATTCCTGCGTTTGCGTTCCTTTACTTGTTAGGTAATGCAGAAAAGCATGGATATCATGGACTCGAATGAAAACACAGACTTCTTTATTTTATCTGTCCCTCTGCCGCAAGTGGTGGAGGGACAGATAAAGCGAAAAAATGTAGTTGCAACCAATATTGGTCAAACATCCATACGACGAATTTTTTGCCGGACTTGATGTAAGCGAAAACAGGAATTGAGAATCCTGACTATATAAAATAAACAAAAAAATCTGCTTCAAAACTCAATATTTACAATTTTTGCGAATAAATTGTTTGACAAATACTCAAATTTGGTGTATAATATATGTACAAGCATTTAAATTTCCCCAAAGGAGTAAAAAATGTTTCAGATAGGAGATCTGCTGTTTTACGGCACCAACGGCGTGTGCCGCGTCAGTGAAATATGCTCTTCGCCCTTCGACACATCGGACACGAGGAGCTTTTACAAGCTGACACCAATATCCGAGCACTCGACTCTCATTATCTTCACACCCGTGGACAATGACAGAGTCGTTATGCGCCCCCTCATCTCAAAGGATGAAGCAGAGGCGCTTATTTCCCGTCTCAGAGAAATTGAAAAAGTAATAGTACCTATCGAGAAACACCGTAAGGACGCTTACCGCGAGGCTATCCGCGAGGGCGATCCCGAAGGCTTTGTAAAGATCATCAAGACCGTCCGCGCGCGCCGCGAGCTTTTCAGAAAAACTCGACGACGCGTCCCCGATCTTGATAACGATTTTGAATTTACCGCAAAAACCTGTCTCTACGGCGAGCTTTCCACAGTTCTCGGCATTGCCCGTGAAGAGATACACCGTATCGTTTCGGAAGCAATTCTTGAAGCACAGTAAGGGCAAAGGAAGTGCAGAGTGCAGAGTGCAGAGTTAAGGTAAATTTCCTCGCGTTGCTCGGAAATGATTCCTTATGATAATTATATTTCTGCTTGATAACCTTTTGTGCTGTTCTGACCTGAAGTTTCATAAATAATAAGAAACTCGAGATATAATGAAGTTTTACGCTTCACTATATCTCGAGTTTTCTATTTATTTGTTATAATTCTTAGCGTAACATAGGATCATCAGCACAAAGCTAATTATTTAGGTATGCTTTTCGAGCAAAGCGAGAAAAGCTTCCATAACTCTGCACTCTGCATTCTGCACTCTGCACTCCTTCTGCCCGCTTTTCTCTTACGAATAAAAATCATGCTGACCGACGGTCATTGTATAGGTCCTGTTCGCCGTTATCCAGCTTCCGGCGGCGAGCTTCGAGTTAAAGAAAAAGAGGATGCCTTCGTCGAGAGAAAATCCTTCAAGACAGAGTTTTGCCGCAAGCACGCTCGATTCGGTCGGATCGCGGTAGACGCTTCCCGTCGATGCGGGCGTGAACTGCACACCGCCCACTCGATCGAAGATCACTCCGTAGATCGTGTCGGGATAATAATGGCTTCCCGTGCGGTTGATAACAACGGTTCCCACGGCAAGCTGACCGATGAAGGGCTCACCCCGTGATTCAGCCGAAATTATCCGCGAGAGCCAATAAAGATCCTCCTCACCGTAGACCTCCTCGGCTGTCGGGAAGGTCGGCACGCCCCAGATGCATATCTCGTCGTCAACGAGCTCGGTGGATTTAAGCCCCGCCGCCGAAAGCAGCGCCTCAAGAGGCGCACATAGCACTCCGCAATCAATAACGGTCACCTCAATGTCGCTTTTCGAGCAGGGGATCGCACGTTCTCCCGACGTTATATAGCATTCGCCCGCCTCGGCGGAGAGTCCGCTATATTCAAAAAGCTCGCCGAACCCCTCAACGGGGAGCCATATCAGTCCGTCCTTTTCAAAACAAAAGCCATCGGAGATCGCTCTGCCGTTTATGTAGAGCGAAAGTCCTCTTGCACCTTCGGGTACCGTTGGAAGCGAGAGCTCTTTTTTTATTTCGGAAGCTGTCGTTTCTTCTCTTTCGGGAGCGGTCGTCGCATCCGCCTCAGTCTCGTCAGGCACGGGCAAGTTTTTTTCATCTTCTTCGGTGACGGGAGACAGCTCGGCGGTTGATTCCTCGCAGGCGGTATCTGCGGTTGTCTCAGAAGTGCCCTCGCTTTCCGCCGTCGGCGAGATTATTCCGAGAACAAAAGCGAGCGCCAGAAACGCCGCAAACGCGGTTGAAAGTAACTGTTTGTGCATTTTTTCCTCCTTATTTGGCTACGTAACCCTTGATATCGAACCTCATAACCGTCGATCCCGCGGCATCCTTTTCGAGAACGCGTACGGGAAAACCGCTTTTGCTGTCTATGTAATATTCGTATTTGCCGTTCTCCGTGACTATCAGCGTAAGCGCTCTGCCGTCCTCATCCGTGACCTTCTCCGCCGAAAGCGCGGTTCCGATATGAAGAAAAGGCAAAAGCGGTGCGCCGAGCATTTCGGCAGATATCCCCGCTATTGTCATGCCGTCAAGATCGCAGTTCCAGACCCCGCCCGCACTCGTGACGCTGATCCCCGCCATCGAATCGGGGGCGGTAAAGGTCATTCTTCCCTCGCCCTCTCCTATCTCAACAACTGCCGAAAACGCGACTCCGTTCCTCTCGCCGTCCAGAACCATCTCTGCGGGGGCGTCAAGCGACCTCAGAAATCCGCCCTCTTCCTCATTTTTGCAGGAAAAAAGCGTAAAAATGAGTGCCATTGGGATGATTATTGCCAAAATCTTCCTCAGTCTATACAAATTTCGCCTCCAAAAAACTATTCCGTTACAAATATATTGCAAAAGTTCCGTAAATATGATATAATATAAGATGTAATAGTATCCTTACGGAGTATTTTCATGAAACATGATTTTTATATAACCTACGCCGACCTTCCTCTCAGCCATGCTCCGCGTGCATGGGTCGAGGTCGACGCCGCCGCGATCAGGCACAACTACCGAACAGTTGCCGCCGCGATCTCGAAAAAACGGGCATCCTGCTCGATCATAGCCGTCATCAAGGGCGATGCCTACGGTCACGGCATCACCGAGTGTACCCGCATCTTCCTTTCCGAGGGCTGCCGTGCATTTGCGCTTGCCAACGTTGAGGAAGCGCTCTGCACAAAGCGCGTCTGCGACGAGATCGGTATTCGCGCCGACATCCTCATCCTCGGCGCGACAGATCCCGCCCTCATCGGCGAGGTCGGGCACCACGATCTCATCCAGACCATTCCCTCCTTCGACTATGCCAAGTCGGATCGTAGCCATGT
>JAZSMP010000156.1:0-1989 GCA_045535915.1 Eubacteriales bacterium
AGAGCGCACTCGTTTACACCGGCTCCGATGTTGACGCTAAGATCAAGTCCCTCTTCGAGGCAGCTATCTACGAGTGCGAATACGCCGCTCACTAAAGTTTGAAAAAACAATGAAGAAGTTTTCAAGACTTTTAAGTCTCCTTCTTGCTCTCGTTCTTCTCGCAGGCGCCTGTGTTGCCTGCGGTGGAGGCGAAGGGGAAGATACAAGCACTCCCGAAGACTCGGTCGAGATAGGCGAGTTCGTTGATCTTGCGGCAGACCTCAAATTTGATCCGAACTCGGGCAGAGCTCATACCGAAGCTACCGTCAAGACCTACGTTGACGGTGACACCACCCACTTCAACGTTCCCTCGTCTGTGATCGACTCCGGACTTCTCAAGGCAAGATACCTTGCTATCAACACCCCCGAGTCTACGGGTCAGATCGAGCCCTGGGGCAAAAAGGCTTCCAATTATACCAAGGAAACCCTTATGAAGGCGACCTCCATTATCCTTGAATCCGACAGCGACAAATGGAATCCCGACTCGACGGGCGACAGATACCTTGTCTGGGTATGGTACAAGACAGCTGAGATGGCGGATTACCGCTGCCTCAATCTCGAGATCCTCCAGAACGGTCTCGCTGTTGCGTCCAAGATCTCGGATACCAGCTATGCCGATATCTGCAATCGGATTCTCTATCAGGCATCCAGCCATAAGCTCCATGTCCATTCCAAGGAAAAGGATCCCGATTTCTACTACGGCGCGGCTATCCCGCTCACTCTCAAGGAGCTCAAGACGAATATCGAGTCCTATAAGGATAAGAGCGTTGGTTTCGAGGGAGTTGTCGTAAGAAATTCGGGTAACACCGCATACGTCGAGGAATATGACGAGGAGACCGGACTCTATTTCGGAATCCAGGTCTACTACGGCTTCTCGCTCGACTATTTCGGTCAGGAGATATTGACAGTCGGCAACAGAGTTCTCGTAGTCGGCTCGGTTCAGTATTATGAGACCGGTGGAACATATCAGATCTCGGATATCAAGTACAATGCCATGCGTCCCGATGACGAGTCAAATATCAAGCTCATCAGTCAGGGCCACGAGGGTGCTTATACCGAGGTTTCGGCAAAAGATCTTCTCACCGAGAAGGTCACTCTCAATATCACGGTCGTTGAAGGAGAAAACGAGTCTATCGTTGAGAAGACCTTCGACCGCGGCTTCCTCACTATGCACGGCACGGCTGCTCTCAAGGGACTTACCATCAAGAGTATCTATACCACGACAAATGAGGACAGCTCGAACCACGGCGCGCTTTCCATCACCTGCACCGCAGAGGACGGCACCGAGATCGTAGTCCGCACCATCGTTCTCATGGACGAAAACGGTAAGACGATCACGGCAGATGCTTTCCCCATCGGAAGCAAGATCGACGCCCGCGGAGTCGTTGACGTGTTTAACGGCGTATACCAGCTCAAGGTATTCTCCGTAAACGATATCACATTTGTAAATTAAAAGGAGCTATCATGAAAAAGTTTTTAGCTATCCTTCTCCTTCTTTCCATGCTTTGCGCTGCTTTTGTAGCATGCACCGGCAATGAAGGCGAAGAGACTACACCCGATACCACCGCTCCCGCAGAAGAGGCAGCTACCATTGCCGATGCGGTTGAGTACCTCAACTCCATGTACAAGTCCGATGAGGGTAAGAAGACCCCCGCAGACTACCTCCTCATCGCTCAGGTTCCGATCGGCGACGTTAAGTTCGAGATCACCTGGACCGTAGACCTTGAGGGAATTGAGCTCGTTCTCGAGAACGGTACTTACACCGTAAAGCTTCCCTCCAAGAACGAGACCGAGACCACATACACCCTTACCGCTACCGTTAAGGATGCGGCAGGCACGACAGAGACCAAGACCTTCACCCGTGTTCTTCCCGTTTACGACAATTCCGCTGCGGTTACCGATCCTCAGGAAGGCGAAGTTTAAGTCGGATCGTAGCCATGTCGTTCTGTG
>JAZSMP010000365.1:0-1723 GCA_045535915.1 Eubacteriales bacterium
GGACCTCACCTCTTTGCTACGGGTGCTGTAAAGGCATTCAAGCTTACCAGCTGCACGGGCGCATATTGGCGCGGCAATTCCGATAACAAGATGCTTCAGCGTATCTACGGAACCGCATATCCCTCCAAGGATGCCCTCAAAGCATATCTTGATCAGGTGGAAGAAGCACGCAAGCGCGACCATAACAAGATCGGTCGCGAGCTTGAATATTTCACCACAGTTGATTCTATCGGTCAGGGCCTTCCCATTATGCTTCCTAAGGGCGCGCGTACCATCCAGATCCTTCAGAGATTCGTTGAGGACGAGGAGAGAAGACGCGGATATCTTCTAACTAAGACACCTCTTATGGCAAAGTCAGACCTCTATAAGATCTCGGGAGACTGGGATCACTATCGCGACGGAATGTTCATTCTCGGCGATCCCGACGACGAGACGAAGGAATGCTTTGCGCTCCGTCCGATGACCTGTCCCTTCCAGTACCAGGTCTTCCTCAATAAAAAGCGCTCCTACCGCGACCTGCCGATGAGACTCGGCGAGACCTCGACGCTTTTCAGAAACGAGGAAAGCGGCGAGATGCACGGACTTATCCGTGTCCGTCAGTTCACCATCTCCGAGGGACACCTTATCCTTACGCCCGATCAGCTTGAGAAGGAGTTCAAGGGTTGTCTTGACCTTGCGCTTTATATGCTTGACGCGCTCGGACTCAGAGAGGACTGCTCATTCCGTTTCTCGCAGTGGGATCCCGCTCGTACCGATAAGTACGAGGGTACTGCAGAGCAGTGGAACGAGGCGCAGGCTGTAATGAAGACCATTCTCGACAATATCGGACTTGATTATAAGATCGGTATCGATGAGGCGGCATTCTACGGTCCTAAGCTCGACATCCAGATCAAGAACGTACACGGCAAGGAAGACACCCTTATCACCATTCAGATCGATATGCTTCTCGCAAAGAAGTTCGGTATGGAATACACCGACTCCAACGACCAGCGTGTAACTCCTTACATCATCCACAGAACATCTCTCGGCTGCTACGAGCGTACACTTGCTCTCGTGCTCGAGAAGTTTGCGGGCGCACTTCCTCTTTGGATGGCTCCCGAACAGGTCCGCGTGCTTCCCATCGGCGTTGAGCACGAGGAGTATGCAAAGAGCGTTCGCGAAAGACTTGAGGCAGCGGGCATCCGTACCGAGGTTGACGCGAGAAACGAGAAGATCGGCTACAAGATCCGTCAGGCACAGCTCGAGAAGGTTCCCTATATGCTCGTCGTAGGCGAGAAGGAAGCCGCAGAGGGCAAGGTTGCCGTACGTAACCGCGGCGGCGTAGACCTCGGCGCTGTCAGTGTTGACGAATTCATGCTCAAGGCACTTGAGGAGATCAGAACCCTTAAGCTTGACTGATTTAAATAGCAAAACCACCTCGTTTCGGCGGGGTGGTTTTTGAGTGCAAAGTGCAGAGTGCAGAGTGCAGAGTTATGGTGAATTTCCTCGCTTTGCTCGGAAATTTCCGATTTAATAAAAGATAACAGCAGCGGAAAGTATTGATCAAACTTTTTTAAGAAGTTCCCACTTGCCAAAGTCAAGTTAGGTTGCTGACAAACCCCTATTCTAAAAAACGATATGTCAAAGTGCACAAACAACAGTCAAACAGCTGTGTTAGTACTTGCAAAGCGGGGTGCAGGGGCGAAGCCCATATTACGCACTTGCCCGTCGGGTCAAGTCGGAT
>JAZSMP010000108.1:0-3329 GCA_045535915.1 Eubacteriales bacterium
GCGAAACCTGCAATATACACCTCAAATCTGTGCGAGCAGCAAGGGCAGCATACACGATGCTTCCCGGGCTTTTTCGGTAGGCGTATTACGCTTTTGCAAGCCTTGCATCTACGGTAAACATGGGTCTTTCTGTCTCGTATACGGTCGCGTTGGAGGCGAAAAAATCCCTTGAAGTTTTTGACAAAACGAAGAAAATCCGCGTTTTCTTTCCGTCTTTTGTAGAGATTCTTTGATAACAGCCTGAAAACAGCATAACACATAAGTGACAAATAGACGAAGCTGACAATAAGTTCCGGTATTCCGCGGAGAAACATACAGACGACGATCAGCACAACGCAGACAATCATAAGAAAGCTGTAAAGTGCATCGGGACCGTTGCGTCCTTGCATAAATTTCCAAACCCGCTCGCGGAACGGAGTTCTGTTTTTCATTCTGTAACCTCCTATAGGGAATGATCAGGGACGGCCCAAAGCCGTCCCTATGGTTATGTAGGAATTACTTCTTGAGAGAATCGCGGATCTCTGCGAGAAGTGCGGTCTGCTGTACGAGAGAAGCGCGGAATGCAGCCTCTTCCTCAGCCTTTGCCTTTGCAACCTCAGCATCTGCCGCTGCTTTTTCTGCAGCTGCAGCAGCCGCTGCAGCATCTGCCTCTGCCTTTGCTGCGATCTCTTTCTCGTTTGCTTTGTCGCGGAGCTTATTGATTATTCTTACAACGCAGAAGATGCAGAAAGCAATGATAAGGAAGTCGATGATGGTCTGAAGCCAAGTGCCCCAGAGGATAGCGACTTCTGCCTTAACAATTTCACCTGCTTCGTCAAGTTCAGCCTCTGTGATAATTGTCTTGATCGAGTCAAGGCTACCGCTCTTGAGGAACATACCTACGAATGGGTTGATAATGTAGTTAACAAAACCCGTTACGATCTTGCTGAACGCGCCGCCGACAACAACGCCGACCGCCATATCTACCACGTTACCGCGGGAGATAAACTTTTTGAAGTCAGCACCAAAGGTGCTCTTTTTCTTTGCCATTTGAAAAACCTCCGGCTAAATATATTATACATTAATTATAAAACGAAATAGTCGCCGTGTCAAGATAATTTTGAAAATTTCTGCAGATTTCAATGAAAATTAACATATAATTTTTTTCATGCTTCAAAATTGACTTGACCTTTCATCCAAAATATAGTATAATTATTACGTATAAAAAATACCTTTGGAGGATTATTGGAAATGAAGAGATTCAGAGAAGAACATTATTCCTTCGTCGTTGTCGGCGGAGGTATGTCGGGTCTTTGCGCTGCTATCGCTGCTGCTCGTGAGGGGGTCAAGACCGCACTCATCCACGCACGTCCCGTACTCGGCGGTAACGCGTCCAGCGAGATCAGAATACATATCTCGGGCGCAGACCAGAGCCTTCGTCAGCCCGACTACGCGGAGAGCGGACTGGTTTACGAGCTCATGCTCGAGAACAAGGCAGTAAACGACTCTTTCAGCTATTCAACATGGGATATGGTTCTTTTCCGCAAGGCGAAGGAAGAGCCCAACCTTACCACATATTTCAACACCTCGATGTATGACTGCGAGGTCGAAGACGACCGCATCGTAGCTATCTCCTGCTTCCAGGAGACCACCGAGATGCGTCTGCGCATCACCGCTCCCATCTTTGCTGACTGCACCGGTAACGGTACTCTCGGCTATTTTGCAGGCGCAGAGTACAGACAGGGAAGCGAATCCAAGGCTGAGACCGGAGAGCCCCACGCTCCCGAAAAGGCTAACAACGAGAGAATGGGTAACACCATCCTCATGAAGGCTGTTGACACCGGCAAGCCCGTCAAGTTCACTCCTCCTCCTTTCGCAAAGCATCTGAGCGAGCATCAGCTCCGTTACAGAGTTCACTCCAAGACCATGAAGGTTGACGCTTCCATGGCTCCCGACCCCGAGGAGTGGCTCCGTCTTTCCGCAAACTCCTGTGCAGCAGTTGACTACGGCTACTGGTGGCTTGAGCTCATGGGAGACGGCGAGGACATCATCGAGGACTACGAAAAGATCCGTGATGACCTTTATGCATACGCATACGGCCTCTGGGATCACATCAAAAACGGCGGCGAGCACGGTGCGGACAACTTCGAGCTCATCTGGGTCGGCGCACTTCCCGGAATGCGCGAGAGCCGCAGACTTATGGGTGACTACATCCTCAACGAGAACGATATTCTCGACCACAGAGTTTTCGACGATGCAGTTATCCACGCAGGCTGGTGCGTTGACCTTCACGCGCCCCACGGTCTGCTCGACTTCGATCTTCTTCCCTCTGACTGCAACCACTTCGAGGGCATCTACACCATTCCTTACCGCTGCTACTATTCCAAGAACATCAAGAACCTCTTCATGGCGGGCAGAAACATTTCTACCACCAAGCTCGGACTTGCATCGACCAGAATCATCGCTTGCTGTGCAAACGGCGGTCAGGCTGTCGGCGTTGCGGCATCTCTCTGTGAGAAGTACGGCTGCGATCCCCGCGGCGTAATCGAGCATATCACCGAGCTCCAGCAGATCATGCTCCGCGAAGACGGCTATCTCCCCCTGCCCTTCAAGAACGAGGACGAAAAGGACTTCGCACGTAACGCAACCGTTTCGGCTACCTCCTTTATCGCAGGCGGCGAGCCCGAGAAGGTTATCAACGGCGTATCGAGAAAGATCGGTGAAGAGCACAACGCTTGGATGACCGATTCTATCTCCGAGGGCGGCGAGACCCTTACCCTCAAGCTCGACGGCGCAAAGACCGTAAGCCAGGTAAGAGTAACCTCCGATTCCAACTTTGCATATCCGATCCGTGTTACCATGTCCGCAAACAGACAGGCACAGCAGAGAATCGGTATCGCTCCCGAGCTCCTCAAGGACTTCGACGTTGTTCTTTATAAGGACGGCAAGGAAGTCGGCAAGAAGGAAGTCCGCGGCAACTATCTCCGCCTTGCAGTATGCGACGTAGAACCCACCGAGGCTGACGAGGTCAAGATCCACGTCCTCGCAACCAACGGCGCACCCGCTATCAAGGTCTACGAAGTAAGAGTATATTAATTAATACGAAAAAATTAAACGGTTTGAGCCTTCGGACTCAAACCGTTTTTATACCTTATGTCTCAAAATATTTACAATATCTTACATATAGCACGACTTATATCGTCATGTTGTACAAAAAATGAGTTCATTATTTTTGCAACAATAAAAAATGACTCACATTTTGAAAAAACTTTTCAAAAATGTGAGTCGTTTTTGATAAAAACGGTACTTGTATAGTGAAGGGATTAAGACAGATTACCGTAAATGTCGCA
>JAZSMP010000148.1:0-3466 GCA_045535915.1 Eubacteriales bacterium
ATTGACGGCTTCGCAAAAATGCCCTTGCAAGCAAACATTTTTGCTTCATGGTATAAGGCTTTGATGAAATAAACGTACGCAGGAACAAACCAAATGAAAGAAGCCAAGACCATTTACGAACAGATCGGAGGTACATACCGAGAGGAAAACGGCAGTCTCGTTCCCGACGTGGAGCTTCCCGAACAGAAGTCAATCGGCAAATACGGGAAGATGCACCTCGACTATCTCAAACAACACCGTCGCGGAAGCTACTCCGCCCTGCTCGGTGAAGGACGGCTCAACGCCTACCTATCCGAGATCGACGAACAGGCACACGAAATGCTGACCTCTCTGACAGTAGAGTTTGCTAAGGCTCAAGGTATCGATGAACACCTAAAGGCGACCGACCCAATGCGGTGGGTGCAGATGATGAACAACGTCCAAGCGCAGGCAGAGGAAATCGTCGCCAATGAACTGCTCTATACTTAAAGCAACGAAAGAAAATATTTTCCAAGTAACTGATTCTCGTGTTAAATCCCTTGTCTGTGCATATACTTTTATCGGGTGGAAATCCCGTAAGCGAAATGAAATATTTTTTTCGATAAAAGGTATTGCATTTTTCTTAAAAGTATGGTATAATACAGACAAGGAAAACGGGCTGGTCGTAAGACCCGGGTCCACCTGCGGCGGGGATGTTCCCCGCCATTTTGTTTTGGATGGAGTGTGAATGATGAACGAACTGAGTATATTCGTTGACGAGTCGGGCGATTTCGGTTCATACGAGCCGCACACACCATTTTATTTGTTTACACTCGTATTCCATGATCAAAGCAATTCCATCGAGGATCAGATCAGTCATTTGGAACACGGACTCACAGATGTTGGATTTGACATGAAGCATTGTTTCCACGCAGGCCCCATTATCCGCCGCGAAGAAGATTATCAAAATCTTTCAATAACAGAACGTAGAAAATGCCTCAACCGCATTTTAACATTTGCAAAGAACTGTGAGATATCCTACATTACCTTTTCGGTTGAGAAGAAGCATATGTCGGACTCGCTCAGCTTGACAGTGGCACTCTCCAAGCAACTCTCGGCATTTATTCGCGAGGAATACGCCTTCTTTGCGGGGTTTGATAAGATCATCGTTTACTACGATAACGGACAAGTTGAGTTGAACAAGCTCTTGGCATCTGTATTCACGGTTATGCTTCCGCAAGCGGAGTTCCGTAAGGTAATGCCCGCAGATTACAGGCTGTTTCAAGTTGCAGATCTTTTCTGCACATTGGAGCTTATCTGCCTCAAGGACGAGCGTCATATTATGTCCAAATCCGAGGAAGCATTTTTTGGCTCTATGCGAGATATGCAGAAGAACTACCTCAAGCCGATGTATAAGAAACGCTACAAGGAGATGAAGTGATATGGCTACCGAAGATATCAAAAAGGCAATTGCCGAGCTGATGCGCGAGCTTCAAAAGGGCGAGGATAGCGCAAAAGAAAAAGGATATATCGATATATCCGATGTTGAAAAGATCATAAAAATGAAGTAATGATAATAGATCGCTATCCTTCGAGGGTAGCGATTTTCTTTTTATCCTTTAACCATTGTACCAAAGCAGAAAAGAGCGACCGAGAAACCGAGGGAAACCACGGTCGACTCGGTTGATATCGTTCCTGCCAAGTTGCATACACATACGCCGATCATCACACCCGTAGCGAGGATTCGGATAAACTCTTTACGAAAGGTAGATAAAAAAGTAGTTTTCGGTACACATTCCTTTTTTTCCGGCGTTATTGGTGTTTCGACCGGTAAACCAAGCAGGTCGATAAGCTTCTCCAAATGCTCGTCACAAGGCTTTGATAGTCCCCGTTCCCACTTGGAAACAGCCTTTCCTGATATACCGAGCATCGCCCCAAGCTCCGATTGTGTCAGACCGCGTTCTTTTCTTTTCTGCGATATTAATACGCATATATTATCCATGTAAACCTCCGTAAACTGTTTGGTTGATTATAGTATTAACAATAATTATTTGTTTTTTATTACAGACCTTGAAATAAAGCATAATTTATGTTATAATATGGTAGATAGACCAACTGTTTGCATCAAATTGAATTTTTGTGAGGTGGAGTCTGTATGAAACGAAAAAACATGACGCGCTTATTTACGGCACTTCTGATCGTGAGTCTTATATTTTCTGTGTTGCCCATGGCGGTGTCCGCGCAGGAAACAAAGCTGATCACCACGAGGGCAGAGTTTGAAAAGGCACTCAGGGACGCAAAGGACGGCGATACGCTTCTCGTCGGAGATATCGACTTTGAGCTTCCTTATACGGGCGCGGTTAATACGGTTGAAAGGATCACGATCGATAAAAGCGTTACGGTCAAAAACGGAAAGACTGACGGAAACGCCGTCTTTTGGGGCGCGAGCTTTATACTGAGTGGCACGAAGATCGGCGGCGACCGCTCGTCGTTTGTTTTTGAGGGTATCATCTTCGACGAGAGACTTGACACAGGCGCGCTGACAGATGAGGATTGGAAGCTTTCCTACGATAGTTTGGGCGAGGAATTATCCCCGTATCCACTGAAGAATCAGTATGCCGTTGAGTGCAATGGTAACGGGGTTGCAAGCTTCAAAAATTGCGAATTCAAGAATTATATGCATACGTACGGTCCCGCCATCCGCGCGTTTTATGGGGATTATACGCTGACTCCCTCTATTGAAGCGGAACACGGCGACAACGTGCCGTATCGGTTGGAACTGAATCTGGAGGGATGCAGCTTTTCGTCCAACGCCTCACTGTACGGCGGCGGTGCAGTCTACGTTGAAGCAACCGGCAAGAACGTAACGCTTAACGTGAAGGATTGCAGCTTTAAGGAAAACAAATCAGGCTTTGTTCAAAATGCGGTCGGCGGCGGAGCGGTATACGTGAAAAATACCGTTGCAACCTTTGAGGGATGCGTTTTCGAGAAGAACGACGCAAATTATTATTACGGCGGCGAAAGATTTTGGGCGGATAAGCTGAGCGGCGGTGCAATCGGATGTGACGACGACTCCTCTCTTACCGTTCGTAATTGTATGATTATCGGAAACAAGGCATCGTTTGGCGGAGCAATCGGCATTCTTATATCAAGCGCGGATATTGAGGACTGCTATATAAACGAAAACAAAGCAATTCCCGAAACCGAGAGTGCGTCAGGCAATCTCGGATTATGCAGTGAGCAGGGACTTGGCGGCGCGATATATCTCAACGGCGCAACGAACGTAACCATAAGCAACACCGAGATTCGCAAAAATTACGCAGAAAACGCAATGGGTGCGATCTACACGGATTATAATCCTTCTATGGATTATAGCACGCGCTCGGTTGAGCTGCTGTTCTGCACGATAGAGGGCAATACCTGCAAAATGAATATGTCCGACTATATGGGATACGGTGAGGACAGATGGCTTTGGTATTCGTGGTACACCGATTTCTTTGATATAAGC
>JAZSMP010000122.1:0-2203 GCA_045535915.1 Eubacteriales bacterium
ATTACGATAATTCACAGCATACTTCTCCGTACAGGCACCGCGACGCCCGAGAAACAACTCGGTCGTCACGAGATCCTTCGGGCGCCAAGCGGACTGCGGTCGCGCCCTCAGGATGACATCGTCTTTATTGCAGGGGGCTGCGCCCCCTGTCCCCCTGCTTCGTAAGTGCGAACATAGCTTTTTGAATTATGTCATTTTTTAAGAGAAACAAGGTACTACGAATTGTGGTATGATTTGTGTATATTTATTTAGTTAAGGAGAAAACCATGGAAGAAAGACTCGAAAAAATTGAGGAAATGTTATCCGAATTATCGTCAAAGCTTGATGATCTGACCGATGACATTGAAAGTACGATCGAGGATGCTGTGGAGGATGCCGTAGAAAGTGCGGTGTCGGATGCAATGTCAAGCAAGGCAAACGCTCCTACGGTGTTACTGACTGTACTGACCCAGGACGGCAAGAGCATTCTTCCGATTCACGCGATCAAGGCTCGCAGAATTAAAAAGGATTCCGAGGAATACGGGATCTGGGTCAATTGGTGCGATAATTGCGAATGCGCGGGAAAATACCCAAACAAGGCTGCGGCACTTGCTGAAATCGAATTAATGGCAAAGCATATAAGCGTCGGCTTGAAAACGATTTATAAGATGAAATAATATAATAATAGGAGAAAAAACCATGAAACTTTGTGTTCTTGAAAATCTTTACGGCAACAAGACTCTTGAGGAGTCGCTGTCCATTCTCACCTCGCTTGGCGTACATACCGTTGAGGTTGGCGCGGGCGGATACCCCGGCAAGGCTCATTGCAATCCTGCAGAGCTTCTTGCAGACGAAGCAAAGTACAATGCTTTCGTTGATACTTTTAAGAAATTCGACGTTGAGATCGCGGCACTTGCCTGCCACGGCAACCCCCTGCATCCCGACAAGGCTATCGCCGAAGGCTTCGATAAGGACTTCCGTGAGGCTATCCTTCTTGCCGAAAAGCTCGGCGTTAAGACCATTATCGGCTTCTCGGGCTGTCCCGGCGACAGCGAGGGCTCGAAGTACCCGAACTGGGTAACCTGCCCCTGGCCTGATGATTTCCTTACCATTCTTGAGTGGCAGTGGAACGAGAAGGTGATTCCTTACTGGCAGGAAATGGGCGCGTTTGCGCTCGCACACGGCGTTGAGCACATCGCGTTCGAGATGCACCCCGGCTTCTGCGTATACAACCCCGAGACTCTGCTTCGACTCCGCGCGGCAGTAGGTCCCGTTATCGGCGCAAACGTTGACCCCTCCCACCTTATCTGGCAGGGAATGGATCCCGTTGCGGCTATCCGCGAGCTGAAGGGCGCGATCTATCACTTCCACGCGAAGGATACCAAGGTCGATAAGTACAATACCGCGAAGAACGGCGTTCTCGATACCAAGCATTACAGTGACGAGCTCAACCGCGCGTGGGTATTCCGCGCAGTTGGCTTCGGCAACAGCGAAAGCTATTGGAGAGACATCATCTCCAACCTCCGCCTCTGCGGCTACGACGGAGCTATCTCCATCGAGCACGAGGACAGCATCATGACCGTTGACGAGGGACTCCGCAAGGCGATCTCCGTCCTCGCTCCCATCGTTATGACGGAGGATAAGCCCAGAACGATTTCGTGGGCGTAAGACGCCTTCGACGCAATGAAGTTAAGCTGAACGGCTCTGACGGTTTTCTGCAAGAAAACGGCGGTGTTCAGCCGCCGAGACAGAGTCGAAATTTGCCGAAGGCAAATACTTCCTCGCGTTGCTCGGAAATTTTCGATTTTAATAAAGCGGGAAGTTTTTGAAGTGGCAAGAGAAACTTTTTTCAAAAAGTTTCTCTTGCCGCCATCCGCAGATGGCGGAATGATCTCTTGCGCTTCAAGCGGGTGCCGTCCTCGGTGCCCGCTTGGAAGGAGTAAAACCACCTTTTTCGGGTGGTTTTCGCTCCTTCACCCTATTTTAGAGGTGAAATATGTACAAAAAAATCTTACTTGCCCTCGACCTTGAGGGCGTGAATAACGTCAAGGGAGTGCCTTATGAAGCTCTGTCGAAGGGTACGGACGAATGGAAGATCGCAAAAGTTCAGGGTGCTCTCGAGATCAATGCGGCGGCGCGTGCGCTTTTTGCCGCAGGCGCCGAGAGGGTCGATCTCTGGGATAACCACGGCGGCGGTCACAATATTGATAAAGTCGACCTTGAC
>JAZSMP010000309.1:0-3231 GCA_045535915.1 Eubacteriales bacterium
TCAACAATATTCTTGATTTCAGCAATACAGGTTATAAACCCGGGGAAGGAAAACCGATATTTGCCTTTGAACCGGTGACAAAGCGAATTTTATTCGAATATGATTTTGAAACCGATACGTCAAAGGAACTTTTTGCAATAGGAAATGATTGGTATCTCGCAAAAATCACAAATGAAAGATTCTATTTCGGTAAAGAAAGCAACGGCAAAATGGTTTCGATAAAAAAAGACGGAACTGATGAAAGAAAGGAAGTCGCAATAATTACAAGCAATCTCGTCGGTACTTACACTATGGATTATAATGTTTCTGACGGATATACTGTTCATAATCTTAAGACAAATGAGATTAAGGAGGTTAAATTTGATTATTCGACGGCAAGTGTGATTTGCGTAACAGAAAAAGGCGTGTTGTCGGCTTGTCAAACCACATATGACGAATGGAAGGAATTCAACATTAATAAATACATTGAGGAGCATCCGGGTGTTACAAAAGATGAAGCCAACAATGTCAAAAGAAAAATTTTAGCATCCGGCTCGGCGCAGATATGGCAATGCGACTATATGGGAGAAGACAACCATGTGATTTTTGAGCTTCCTGCGGCGAAGATCGATATTATTGCAGCGTATGGTGACTTTATTTATGCCAAAGTAACTAAGTATAACTCCGAAACAGGAAAAGTCTTGGATGAATACCAAGGGAAGCCCTGTTCCATCAACATCAAAACCGGCGAGGTCACGCCGATCCCCGAGCTTGAGATCGTTGTACCGTATTGGTACGTTAATTGATCTGAAATTTGAAAAAGGGAGGACAAAAATATGAAAAAATCACTCAAACTCATAAGTGTTCTATTATCCGGCCTATTACTATTTTCCTCCTGCCAAGCGGTATATGATGTTGAACTCACTGCGCCGGAAACTACCGCGAATCCGGAAATAGACTTGTCGGAAGAATACTATACTATTGGCACACCATATCATACCGGCGATATATATAAGGGTGTGCTTTACGAAGGTTGCTTACTTTTTATTGAGAGCATAACAACTACCGGTATCACCGGATACAGCGTAAGCGGGGGCGTTACAAAGTATATGTACGGAGAAGTGGAGATCGAGCGTATTGCCAAGTACAATCCCGTAACCGGAACGGTTTCCAGCCCTTGCCTTGATCCTGTATGCAACCATTCACTTGAATCGGATTGCATAATGCTTATTAGCGACGGGATAGGCGAGACAGAGAGGTGTAAAATCAAAGGCATCTTCGGCGATTGGTTTGTTTTTTTAAAACAAGAAACAGACCAGCAATATTCGGTTCTCAACACAGAAGTTATGTATAATTTAAAAACCGGAGAAGCCAAAAGTGTTTACGTCGATGATTTGGGAAGAGATTTTCTTACAAGATGGTCCGGCGGGCTGTATTTCGATGGAAAGTATTACAACATTAAGTGCGTAATGGATTACAGCGATACCGGATATAGACACGGAATCGGACTGAAGCTTTCGGATTACGAACCTGTTACGAGGCGTTATTTGTACGAATATGATTTTGAGTCTAATACAACAAAAGAGTTATTTGAAATAGGCTCGGAATGGACTTTGGGGCGTGTATCAAATAAAAGATTTTATTTTCGTCGGGGAGACGGAACATGCGTTTCTCTGAAAAAAGACGGTACGGACGAAAGAAACGAGACATCAATGTTAACAAGCAATGTAGTCGGTACTTATACGGTGCACTATGAATCAAACGGATACAAAATCCATGATCTTAAAAGCGATGAGATCACGGAGGTGGTTTATGATTATCCGCTTGAGAATGTAGTTACGGTTACGGAAAAGGGTGTATTAAGCACATTTCAGACACAATACAGTCAATGGCGGTGGTTTTCTGCAAAAGAATATAGAAACCAACATCCCAACGCAACGTCAGAAGAGGTAAATAACGCTGCGCGAAAAATACTTGCAGCGGGTGTAGCGCAAATATGGCAATGCGATTATACGGGAGATAACAATCATATAATTTTCGAGCTTCCCGCGGCTGATATCGAAATCATTTCTGCATACGGTGACTACGTTTTTGCGTACGTAAGCAAATTCAATACCGAAACCGGTGAACATTTGGAAGGCTACAGAAGACGTGCCTGCTGTATCAATATCGCCACCGGTGAGGTCACACCAATCCCCCAGCTCGAAATCGTTGTGCCTTATTGGTATGTGAATTAAAAACGCTTGTAAAGTGGAGGGTCGTTAAACTTTTCACCGTAGAGATCTACGGTAAGGATGGCTCGGTTGATACGATCGAGGACACCATTACTTCAACTTACGACTGAGTGACAGACAGTCGTAAGCGGAGGTGATGCTATGCGCTGACTGACCGCGTATGCGCTTTTCGGTTCGCGTGTACATAGAAATACCCGCAAGGGAGAACCGGGGACAGCTTTGGAGCGGACAGAACAAAATCACTTTTAAAAATTACTAATTCAGAAAGGTAAGAGAAAAAATGAAGAATTTTAAAAGAATTATCTCCTTTATGATGGCTATGATCATCTTCGCATCATTCTTTTGCTACAATATCGGTGCAACTACCGTAAGCTATGAATTCATCGGACCCACAACGATAAAGAATTTTTCAGACACAAGCGCTTATGCATACGTTCGTATAACAGATTGGGCGCAAGAAGATAACTACACCGATCTCATTGCAACCACATATGCATTTGCGGAAGACTACTACGAGAGGGATCTCTACTACCAGACTGTGGTACATGCAGCACTTACGGTATATCTTTCGGATGGTTCCGAAGAATATACTTATGATAGCGTCGGTTCAAGATCGAATGAAGTTGATATAGAAGCGTATGCATGGGGTTCTAATTGCTTGAACTCCGACGATCATTACAGTATCGTTGATTTTGAATCTCGCCATGAGGTCGAAATTCAATTTAGAATGTACAACTACTACGATGAGTATGTATATTACTCAGAATATGATGGTCCAACTATCGAGATAAGAACCTTTGACTAATATTTTAACATCGCCCTGCGGCTTTGCCGCGGGGCGAATCGGAATTATTCGGAGAATCCAAAACTATGAAAAAAACAATCAAATTCATAAGTCTTCTTACAATCGTCCTGCTCCTTTTATCTTCCTGCCAAGCGGTATACGAAGTACCGCTTACTCCTCCCGAAACTACCGCAAATCCCCAAATAGATTTAAATGAAGAATACTATACAACCG
>JAZSMP010000144.1:0-3889 GCA_045535915.1 Eubacteriales bacterium
GGACGCGGCGGCTGAGATCATTTAAAGATAAATCTGTAAAGGTCGGTATTGAGAATGTCTGGCGAATAGGTTCTCCAATAATACATTAGGTCTCTCTTGGGATCAAGGTATGCATTGAGCAGATTGGGATCCGAAATGCTGTAGCCCGGGAAGAGAGTGAACTTTTTGGTTCTGATATTGAAAAATCCGTAATCTGTGATGAAATGATACTGTTCGCTGACGAAATTGAACGGTGCAATACCCTCGACATTAAGGTCGAGAATATCCTGACCCGTAATAAGTCTCGAATCGTACTCAAGTCCGAAGAGGTTGAGAACGGTAGGAAGAATGTCAATAGCCGAGCAGACCTTATCAATCTTCACGGGATTCTTCATCGAGCCCGACCAGATGATCAGCGGAGCTTTGTAAAGTTCGTAATTGCTGTAGATATCCTTCTCGGGAAGTCCGTACATTTCGGCAAGAGCCTTTTTGTTTGCGGCATCATCGGGGCTGAGCGAATAGGGGAAATGGTCGGGAGCCATTACGAAAACGGTGTCCTCGAGGATTCCGAGCTCGGCGCAGCGGTCATAAAGCTCCTTGACCATAAGCTCAACCTCATACTCACAGGAAATATAAGAAAGCGAAAGCTGCTCGCTGTAATCGCCGCCGAGAACGGAGGTAACGTAGTCCTTGTGCTTTTTAGCCATATTGTTGCCGACGAAGGTTTGATTCGCATGGCCCGAAGTCGTCATATAGTAAAGATGGAAGGGCTTATCGGAATTAATATAGGAAAGAGAATTGAGGGCAAGCTCGTGGTCGGACGTGGGCCAGCCTGAGGTGAACTGGACGTCCCAGTTTCCTATAGCGTGCCAGTTATATCCAAAATTCGGATGCGAAAGATGACGGCTGTAATATTCGTAGGTGTGGTTGTGGAAAGCATCGCAGGCATAGCCTTCCGCTTTCAGCATGTTTCCGAGAGCAAAGGGCTGATAGGTCGATGCACTTTTTTCTATGCAGGTAGCTTTGTAATAAAAATTACCCGTGATGTTTGCATACTCGCCGGTTGCGGTGCTTCCGCCCCAGCAGGAGCAATAAAAGTTTTCAAAAACAAATCCCTCGTTCTTCATCTTGTAAAGAGTGGGAGTCAGTTTTTCGTTTATCGCGGCAGGAGCCCAAGCCTCAACTGTGATGAATATGAGGTTTTTGCCCTCGAAAAGACCGGTATATTCGTTTTTGTTCGTACCCGCACGGCTTTCGAGGAAGGTCAGAAGATTGTATACCTTCTTGTTGCCGGCAGAAAGGGCTTCGGATTTCAGAGAAGCAAAGTCAATGTTCATTTGCTGAGGGCTTCTGTCAACAACGGGAGGCTTGGGAGGATCGACCGGCTTTGTGGTTTCTCCGCCAATACCCGAAGTAATGTCGCCCTGTTCTCCGCCAACGGTGATTTCGGGTCCGTCGGGCGTATTTGTGACGGGAGAATCGGTAGTTGTGGGAGTTTTGGTACCGAATATATCCTCGCCGCGGGGAGCAGTGGTGCTGTTGTCGATAACTATGGTATCATCCGGCTGATCCTGCGAAGCGTCACCGAATATAATATTCTGCAATTCAAGTCTTGCGGTTGTGAAAACTCCGAATCTGCCCACGGCATCGTTAACAAGAAATCCCTCTCCGTAAGCGAATTTATCGCCGAAGTCCTCCTCGTCGGTGTTTACGTAAAGGGTTCCGAGCATGAAGAAACAGACGGCAAATACCGCACAGCAGGCGCGCGGCATCCATCCCATCTTTTCGGGAGCGATGATCTTTCTGCCGAATATTGCAAAAAGAATAAGCGGAACAAAAAGGAGGAGTATCCAATGAAGATTCGCAAAGATCGCTCTGAACGTATTATCCATATAGTCGGCAATATTACCCGCCATACCGAGGTTTCCGAACTCAAAGAAGGTTCCGAAGAATGCCGAATACACAACGTGTATCGAAGACAGCAGAGTCAGCGCACCGATTATAATAAGGCTGATAAAGTAATTGATCTTTTTATTGAACAGCGTGCAAATAAGCGCAATCACCATGCCGAGCGATACGCAGAACAAGGTTATATACACGAAGAATTTTGAACTCATATCCGAAAATGCCGAAAAATGGACAATGAGCTCGAGATAGATCAGTATAATAGGCAGGGTTACCGCAAACATCAGCGACGACATCAATCTCTCGATCGGATCCTTATCGTGCGGACGGCGGCGCGGAGCGTCTTTTTTGTTTGAATGCTGATTCTGATTTTCGCTAGTGTACATTTAAAATATCCTTTTGCGTGCCCGGACAGACACGTACCGAAGAATCAGTTCTTATGGTACAGAGTCTTTGTCTGGTAGTAGGGCTCGTAGGTGATGTTGACCCCGAGCTTTTTGAGAAGATTTTCGTCGGTATGTGAGAGGATGACCGTCGAATGAGCGTCACAGCCGCGGAGATTTGCAAGCTGATCTATCGCATTCTCCGCATCGGGAGAATTAACGGCACAAACCGAAAGTGCAACGAGGACCTCATCGGTATGAAGTCTCGGGTTGTGGTTGCCGAGGTGCTCGACCTTTAGATGCTGGATCGGCTCGATGATCTCGGGGGGCATGAGATGCAGATCGTCGTCAATACCTGCCAGCGCCTTGACGGCGTTGAGAAGCATTGCGGAGGTCGCGCCGAGAAGCTTGGAGGTCTTGCCGGTTACGATGCGTCCGTCGGGGAGCTCGATGGCGGCGGCAGGCTCGTTCGTCTGATCGCGCTTTGCAAGAGCCGCGGCAACGACGGGTCTGTCGGCGATCGAGATCTTCGCCTTCTTCATCTGAATTTCGTGCTTATAGATGATCTCCTTGGGTTCTTCGCCCTTTCTGACAGAGACAAGCGACTGATAATAGCGTCTTACGACCTCGCGGTTTGCAGCTTTGCGAACAACTTCATCGTCGGTAATGCAGTTTCCGACCATGTTTACGCCCATATCCGTGGGCGACTTATAAGGACAGCTTCCGTAGATCTTCTCGAATGTCGCCGCAAGTACGGGATAAATTTCGATATCGCGGTTGTAGTTTACGGTGGTTTCGCCGTATGCCTCGAGATGGAAATGGTCGATCATGTTGTTATCGTTGAGATCGCTGGTCGCCGCCTCGTAAGCAATATTCACGGGATGGCTCAGCGGCAGATTCCAGATCGGGAAGGTCTCAAATTTCGCGTATCCCGCCTGAACACCGCGGCGGTTTTCATTATATACCTGTGAGAGGCAGACAGCCATCTTACCGCTTCCGGGACCCGGTGCGGTAACAACAACAAGCTTGCGTTCGGTTTCGATAAAGTCATTCTTGCCGTAGCCGTCCTCAGATACGATATGCTCGATATTTACGGGATAGCCTTCGATCGGATAGTGGCGGTAGACCCTGATACCGAGAGATTCGAGCTTTGCGCGGAAGGCACGCGCCGCAGGCTGAGATTCGTACATCGTCATAACTACGCTTCCAACGTAAAGTCCGAAGAAATGGAAGATGTCGATAAGGCGAAGCACGTCGGCATCGTAAGTAATACCGAGATCTCCGCGTTTCTTATTCTTTTCAATATCTCCCGCATTTATAACAATAACTATCTCCGCCTCGTCCTTGAGCTCAAGAAGCATCTTCATCTTACTGTCGGGCTGGAAGCCGGGAAGCACGCGGGATGCGTGATTATCGTCATAAAGCTTGCCTCCGAATTCAAGATAAAGCTTGCCGCCGAAGCGGTCTATTCTCTCTCTGATATACTGAGACTGAAGTCGCAGATATTTGTCGTTATCAAATCCGATCTGATGCATGTTACCCCCTATGCCGTTTTCGGCAAGAACTAAAAATACATAATAATTATACTACAAATAAAGAATAAATGCAAGAGCTGATTTGCT
>JAZSMP010000304.1:0-8910 GCA_045535915.1 Eubacteriales bacterium
AGAGCACTTGACTTTTAATCAAGGTGTCCGGAGTTCGAGTCTCCGATGGGTCACCAAAAAGAAAACGGCTCGCGAAGCGAGGCGTTTTCTTTTTGCCAACTCCACAGACTCAGAGCTCCGCGAGCTTTAGCTCGCCATAGTGTGCGGCAGTACTAATTTAACTCTATCACAAATTCAATCCGCACACATGAGTTCAGAGTCTCCATATTTGCCTTCGGCAAAATTCGGGTCCGTCCCGGCGGCTGACCACCGCCGAAACTGACCCGCCATCACTTAATTTCGTTATACCTTTAAGTTCAGAGTCTCCGTTGGTTTTATCCAAGCCGAAGGCTTGGCATGGAATCACGCACAGCGTTTATGGCATCCGCCTTGCGGTATGGCATCATCTCGGATGCATGTCCTTCGGCGTGATTCAGATAAGTGCCAACTCCTCAAGCCTTCCGCACACCGTTCTTGCGAACTTTGCGGCATCTGCTTGCAGGACTTTAGGCATATTGTTGAGGTACTGATCTGCCTGCAGAATGGCGTATCCCTCATATCCGAGCTTTGCGACAGCTGGCATGATCTGCTCCCACTTGATATTTCCGCCGCCTATCATAGGGGGAAGTCCCGCGTCGGTATGTCCGCGGCTGTCGCTGATATGCATGAGCACCAGACGCTGACCGATCTTCGTGACCGCGCGAGCTTGATCCATCGTGACGGGATGCGCGTGTCCGCAGTTCCAGCATACGCCCGCACCGATCGCGTCTGCTAGCGCAATTACCTCCTCCGCGCTCTCGCCGTAGCGGCGGCGGAGACGGTATTCGCTTGAATAATATACGTTCTCTACGGCAACCTTGACGCCGTACTTTTCCGCCTCACAGAGAACCTCTGCGAGGTATTTTTTATTGGTCTCGAGATTCACTTTGCTGTCGTATTCGGCATTAATAAGATCGTCAACGGGATGAACAACGAGTATCTCCGCACCGAGAATATTCGCCGCCTTCGCCGAGCGGCAAAGAAGCTCATCGAATTTCGCCCTCTCTTCCTCTGTCGGCGCAACCTCTGGGATGTAAAGTCTCGGATCGTGAGGCGCGTGCGCAGAGACTATGCGCAGTCCCTCTGCTTCCGCAAATTCCTTTATCAGAGCTATGTTTTTCTCCCACAATTCCGAGTCGAGCGCCGCGGCGCCGATCCCTCTCGAAAGATCGATCTCTATGGCGTCAAAGCCCGCGTTTTTTATAAGTGAAAAACTTTCTTTCAGATCAAAACTGCCCTCGCGCGACCTTTCGGCAAAGTTCAAAGAAGTTCCGATTTTCATTTTGTCACCTTCGTATGTATAATTTTATTAAATTATAGCTCAAAACGCTCTGAAAATCAAGTCATTTTGCAAAAAACACTTGACATTATTAAAAAATGACACTATAATAATATTATCGGAGCAAACCGAATTCTGAAAGGAGAAACAAAATGAAAAAGCTCATCACACTTTTACTCGCTTTGACCATCATCGTTTCCATGTTCGCGCTTCCATCATCTGCTCTCACCGAAGCCGACGTTGCGGCACTCAAGTACACGATCGTCATGCAGTCCTCCAACGGACTCAACTTCACCGGCGACGACGTTCTTTTCTTCGGCAAGTACCAGATGCGCGGAATGGCTATCTCTCAGGACGGCAAATACGCGTTCGGCGGTTACCTCAACCCCAACGGCTCATCTGCTATCGAAATGTCCGAGATCGCTACCGGCAAGGTAGTTGCCGGATTCCAGTACATTCAGCCCGAAAACAGCAAGTCCTCATACCCCAAGGGCCTTGCAACCGACGACAGAGGATATCTCTACGCCGCTCTCGCCTGGAACCCCAACGACACCCGCGCTGACCTTGCTGCATTCACTTACGAGGACGGCAAGATCACTCAGGTCGGATACACCAACGTCATCACCACAAACGCGTCTACCAAGACCGGTGTAAACGGCATTACTGTCGAGAATATCAACGGTACATACTACGCATACGTTGTTGTAAACTACGATGTTGACTACCTCGTACGTCTCAACGTAACAGATCCCACCAACCCCTTTGTTGATACTTCCTTCGGTAACAACGGAATGATCGACCTCAAGCCCGAGCCCTACAACGCAAACGACGCTAACTACCTCGACGTTGATACTGACGGTACCATCTACCTCGCTTGCAACACCAAGACCGAGAAGTGTGTTCTTATCATCTCCCCCGACGGCTCTACCCTTCTCAACAAGTTCGCTCACGATACCGCATACGGCGTTGCTCTCTGGAAGGATTACATCTTCGTAACCACACAGAACACCGGCAAGGTAGGCATCTATGACAAGGCTACTCTTGCTCCCGTAGCAAACCTTGAAGTTACCACCGACAACATTCGCCTTCCCATCGACCGCGATGACATTCTCATCAATGCGGGTGTCAACTCCTTCTGCAACGTAACCGTTGTTAATGATATCCTCTATCTTGGCGACCAGGGCAGCGGCGCAAGCGGATTTGATCATATCTTCGCAGCAGGCCTCACCGCAGAAGCCGCCGCAAAGGTTGATACTTATGCAAAGGGAATATACGATCGCCTCGCAGCGGCATATCCCGAAAAGACCGAAGCTCCCGAGACCACTCTTGCTCCCGAGCCCGAGACCACAGTTGAGCCCGAAAAGACCGATGCTCCCGTAGAGACCACTGTTGAAGCTACCGAGGCTCCCACTCCCGGACAGACCGATGCTCTCGCTCCCGAGCAAACAGACGCTCCCGCAGACGAAAAGAAGGGCTGCGGCGGAATGGTCGCAGGAATCGCAATTATTGCCATTATCGGAACTGCGGTTGTTATTCGTAAGAAGGACTGATAATTAGTGGCTAGTGACTAGTGGCAGGAAAATTTTCGCCAAGGCGAAAATTACCGATTAATAATTATGCACGGTAGTAATCAGATTTTTTACTGTGCAATAATATAAACAATAAATATTAATTTCGGATATTACGGAGCTTTTGCTTCATAATATCCGAGATTTTTATTCAGAATAATTTCCGAACAAAGTGAGGAAATTTCTACCTTCCACTAGTCACTAGCCACTAGCCACTAATCACTATCCACTTGCCACTAATCACTATCCACTTGCCACTTTTACACACCTCTATCCACCCAGCAAAAAATTTCAAAAAAACTATTGACAAACCGATTCCGTTGTGATATAATACAGTTAGTACAGATAACACAGTTCACACAGAAGCGAGGTGGTATATATGAAGCCGGATTTTTCCGGAAAACGCGAAATCTATCTTGAAGTAGCGGAAAAATACGAATCTTTCATCCGCATGGGTATTCTTTCGCCGGGCGAGAAGCTTCCCTCGGTCAGAGCCGCGGCGCAGGAGATGGGCATCAATCCAAACACGATGGCGCGGGCATACTCGTACCTTGAGGAGCGCGGACTGATCTACACCCTTCCCAAAAAGGGAGTTTACGTCGCAAGACCCGAAGAAACCGAACAAAAAGAAGACACACTTACAAAAGACGCGCGCGATATCCTGCTCTCTCTAAAGGAAAAAGGACTTTCCCGCGACACACTCGACACACTTATTTCGGAGGTGTACGGCAAATGATCTCGATCAATATCAATTCACATTCACTCGGCGGTAATCTCATCCTCGAGGATATTTCAATGACGGTTCCCGACGGCAAGGTCCTCGGTCTCGTCGGCACGAACGGCTCGGGCAAATCAACGCTTCTGCGCCTGATGTCGGGCGTTTACGTTCCCGACAGCGGCTCTGTTCAATACGACGGCAAGGATGTTACCGTTCCCGCGGTGCGCGAGAATATATTCTTCCTCCCCGATGACCCTTTCTACGCAGGTCAGACAACGGGACTCGGAATTTTTGAAATCTATCAGACCTTCTACCCGAATCTCGACCGCGAGCTCTACCGCACGCTTCTTTCGCGCTTCAAGCTCGATGAAAAAGCACACCAGCGCAATTTTTCTAAGGGTATGCGCCGTCAGTTCTATATCGCGCTCGCGCTTTCGGCGAGACCGAAATATCTCCTGCTCGACGAAGCCTTCGACGGTCTTGACGCCTTCACAAAGAAAACGGTAATTGAGGAGATCAACCGCTCGGTCGAGGAAAACGGCTCGACAGTCGTTATCTCGTCCCACGCACTATCAGAGCTCGAAACCTTCTGCGACCTCTACGCCCTCGTCGAGGGACGGACCGTCAAGTCGCACGGCTCGCTTGAGGAGCATGCCGCGAAATACAGCCGTTACACCCTCGCCTTCACCGAAGCGCCCGATCCCGCGATCTTCTCGCATCTCAACGTGCGCGATCTCGATATCCGCGGCAAATTTGTAACAGTTACTCTCGAAGGCGATGCCGAAAAGCTCTACGAATCGCTTCTCGCGCTGAATCCCGCAGTCATCGACCGCGAAAAGCTAAGCTTTGAGGACGTCTTCATCACCGACATAAAAGGAGGCAGATCATGAAAATGACTATCAGATACTTCAAACAGCATTCAAGATCGACTATGATCCGCTTTGCGATCATAACCTTCATCTGCCTTGTAGCCGTAACTCTGCTCACACAGGGAATCGTCCAGGACTATAACCGTAACAAAGAATTTTATGCGAATTATTATCCCTACGGCCACGATCATGGCTGGTACGTCAATCCCGCGCTGCCCTTCCACGTATTTATTATCGTAATTCTCTGCACGGGTCTGCCGATGATTGAAATGTCATCCTTCAACAGCCGTAAATACCTCGATTCGGCATTTTCCTTCCCGATCTCGCGCATATCTATGCTCTCGGTCAACCTGATAACCGGATATCTGCAATTCCTGCTTGCATATACGGTATCCTTCATCTGGTACGCAATAAGACTTGCGCCCTGCGCCGATAAGCTTTATTTTGCTCCGATATGGGAATTTTTCTTCATTTCCCTGCTCTACTCGCTGTTTCTCTATTGCTTCAACGCATTTTTCTTCTCGCTGTGCAACGCAACCGTTGACGGCGCGATTACTGCAATAGCCTGGCAGCATATTCTCTGCCCGATTATGCTGACGCTCGTGGATATGTTTGACATAAATACCAAAGGCTTCGACAACGATGTTCTGCTTTACGGTATCGTATGGTATCCACTCGGAACTATGAGCGAAATTTACGACAGCGCGGCAGCCGGTTGGCTTTACCGTAATAACCATTTCGAAGAAGATATCAAACCCATACCGATCATTATGATCGTCGTAACCGTACTCGCAATACTTTTCTGCGCAGGCACACTCTTCTTCTTCAGCCGCAAGAGAACCGAAAGCGCGGGCGAAATTTCAAGCACGCCCGTATCCTACAAGGTGCTCATCCCGGTCTGCACAGCAATGCTTCTCTACTGGTCACTCAAGGGCAACGGAGGCATCATCTCGCTCTTCGCCCTGATCTTCTCGACCGTCGGATATATCATCTACCGCCGCGGAGTCAGACTCAAGGTCCCCGACTTGGTCGTCATCGGCGCCTGCTTTGCTTGCTTTGTGATGGGAATTATGGCGTGAGGAGTTTAAGATGAATAAAAACGCATTAATCAGAACCGCCGGCATTCTGTTGCTCGTAATGCTCATTCTCGTAACGGGCGTGATCATTCTGTTCAATTGGAACGGGATGCTCCTGGACGGTCTTATGGATGATTTCACGCGCGAAATCAAAGCCTGTGCGGACGTCGAGCTTATCGAGACGCAAGCGGAATACGGCAACCTCAACGGCAACGGAAACAACTTAAACTATTTCGGCGCGGCTCTTGTAAGGACGGACGATCCCTCCGCTATCGACGAGCTGGTAAAAAAGATGGCATCAAGCTTCGACGTCGTAGGATACTCGGAGCAAATAGGAAGGAAGATCGAGAACAAATACCTCGAGCGTCCCAAGCTTTACTACTCGACCGAGCCCGACGGCGAAGGCTATTACACGGTCTATTTCTTCAACGGCTCGCATCCACATTCTAATCCGTTTGACGTAAAGGGACATTGAGGGAGACCGAGCTTCCGGTACTTCCTCGACAACTGAAGGGTATTAAGGTAAAATTATGAAAAGCTCAACTAAGATCGTTATCATCGTTCTTGTAGCCGCTCTGGCTATAACCGCAGTTCTCGGGACTTATCTATCAAACGAAGAGTTTCATACGCCGAATTTCATCGCCGTACTCTACGGAATGGCAAGCGTTTGCGTAGCGGATGCAGATTACGTTGAAATAGACAGCTCACCGCAGATATTAATGACCGATACTCGCGGCATGTCTGTCATAGAAGAATACATGATGCTACACGGTGGATACACGAAAACAGAGCAGTTGGGGGCATCACATGTATTTGAAAACGAGACTCACAGAATAATTGTAGACCACGATACAAAAATTTTCTGTATGATCTGGGAGATCGGCGACCCCAAACCCAAGGAGTAAAGGAGCAGACAAAGTATGATTTTTAGAAAAATTCTTTCACTTTTTCTGCTCTGCACCGTGATGCTATCGCTTTCCTCCTGTAGCCACGGAATCGTATCGTTCGTCGAAATTCCCGAATATAGCTCCGACGTTTACTCGGACGAGGACATTGAATCCGCAATAAATATAGTGAAACAGACATTTGCCGAGATAGAAGACTTTTGGACTCTTCTCGAGCTTTCCTATATCGGCGACGAGTGGCTTGACTCGTATCAGGATTGGGCAGACCGAAACGATGCAGACGAGGTCATCGTCATTCTTTCGGATTTCTATATCAGCCTTTTTTCGGACAATCCAACGATGGGCGCAGGACAAAAATACGAAGATTATAACTGGATCCTCGTCAGAAATGAGGGCGAAGAATGGCGCATCGTTGACAAAGGGTATTAAAACTAAAAACCAAATTTCAGAACTCCGTCTTTTTAACTCAATTTATTGGGTTAAAAGACGGAGTTTCATTTTAATATTGTTCTCCTATGGTGAACATATCGCGCCGAAGGGATAGCGTGAAACACATCGCATCGACAAAGGAGATATATCGTTCAACATCTATGTTCAGGGAGCTAAACAATGAAGTTCGCACACTTAAGCTCCTCCCTCCGGTTTACGGAGGGATGGCGGGAGGGAGGTCCCTATTAAAAGGCGCTCAAGATTTTTCATTGAATCCTTGATTTGAATCATATCGAACCGGAAATATACTGTGCACCGTCTGCGGACGGTGCAGGGTGACAGAGCGCAACACTTCCCTACAATCGGGAAGTATTGACTCTGTCCAAAATTCAGAAGCAGAGCTCCAGAATTTTGATGCAGTTGGCGAAATCTGAAGATTTCGCATTAGTACGAGGCTCTGCCTCGTGCTCCGCGAACTTTGAAAAGTTCGATCAAACTTTCCCGCTATTTATAAATTCAAATTATGTGTGTCCGCATCTTTATGTCCACTGTCCACTTTCTCCTTGACAAATCCACAATTTAATGATATAATATACTATGTATAACTTTGTACCGAAAGGCGGTGTGGTTTTGAAAGAGGTTTTCCCGAAGATTATCGGCAATTCCGAGCTTTGCGAGCGACTTGCGCGATCCTTGCTCTCTGAAAATCCCGATCTGCCCCACGCCTATATCATTGAGGGTGCGTACGGCACGGGCAAGCAGACACTCGCGCTTGAACTCGCCAAGGCTCTCGTCTGCGAGAATCGGACAAGCCCCCATGCTCCCGCGCTTCCCTGCGGTGACTGCCGATCCTGCCGAAACATTTCAAAAGGCATCTGTCCCGACGTCACCTTGATCGGCACAGACGGTAAAGCATCGGTCGGTGTTGACGCGATACGCGACCTACGCCGCGATATCCATATCTACCCGAACGACCTTGAACGCAAAATTTATATAATCAACAACGCGCACACGATGACTGCTCAGGCGCAGAATGCGCTTCTTCTGACACTCGAAGAACCGCCCGCCTACGCCTTCATACTTCTTCTCTGCGAAAATTCCTCGCTCCTCCTTGAAACTATCAAGAGCCGCGCGCCGACAATAAGAATGAAGCCCCTCTCTCCCGAGGACACCGAGCGCGCAATGCTGATCTCGGATCCCTCTCTTGAAGCAAAAAAGCGGAGCGATCCCGCACTTTTCGACGACGTCATAATGAGCGCAAACGGCTCTGCGGGACTCGCAGTCGATCTTCTTTCGGGCAAGGAGGCAGCACGTATCGCCGAAATGCGCCGCGCATCCGAGAAATTCTGCATCCTCGCCGCGGACAAATCAAAGAACGCACAGCTTCTCATCCACGTCACCGAGGTCTGCACATCTGTTCGCGAAACCGCAAAAGAACAGCTTGAATCCTTCTCGCTCGCGGTCCGCGATCTTATCCTCCTCAAGCGCGACCAGGAAGCGCCTCTGCGATTCTTTTCCGACAGACAGCGCGCGACCGATCTTTCGGATTCCTTCTCTCTGCGACGTCTGCTTCTCATTGCGGACGCACTGCTCGAAGCCGTTGCGGCGCTCGAGCGCAACATGAACACAAGACTCACACTCATTTCAATGCTCTCAAACATCGGAATGTTAAACTAAGGAGATAATAATTTGGATAACTTTGAAAATAAAAAAACGGCCGAGGACACTACTCCCTCGGAGAACAAAGGCGGAAAAAAGCCTTATCATAAAAAACATCACCATCACAACAAAAATCGCTCGCCCAAAGCCGCGCCCGAGGCTGAGGTTGCGGCTCAGGTTAAAGCTGCTCCTGCGGAAGACGGCGTAAAAGAGCAAAAGAGCGCGCCGAATCCTCACAAGAACAACAAAAACCGCCACAAAAAGCATCATTCGGGTCAGAACCGCGTTCCCGAAGCCGCAAAGGCTCCCGAAGCGGAAACGGTCAAGGATACGCCTCCTCAGGCACAGAGTAAAAATCAGTCCCGTAACCGCCCGAAGGAGAGGCAGAA
>JAZSMP010000285.1:0-10488 GCA_045535915.1 Eubacteriales bacterium
CTCCAGCCCGAGACGATCGCGACTGGGAGCGTCACCTCCTCCGAGGCGATCAGATAAAGGCTTTCGCAGTTTTTCTGATAATCATAAATGAAATCGCCCTCTCCGTAGCCGTCGCGTTCAAGCTCAAGTGACTTTCTGCGCGCGGATTCGGAGACTTTAAGAAGTTTTTCGGGGAACTGCGAGTGACTGTCGGCTTTTCTTATAACGTTTCGCAGGTGTGAATATTCCTCCTGCACGTCAATACCCGCCATCGCATTAGCTTCGTAGTCGAGGCAAAGCGCACGCGCCGCTTCGGAATCGCAGTTATAAAGCTCATAAGCTTCAACCAGCCATTCATCGCGCAGCTGCGAAGTGCTCTTGCGCATCGAAAAAACACAGAGCGAAGTGCATATTACGAGCAGCACGGCAGTTATAACCATGAAAAAACGCTGTCCGAATACTTTTTTTATTTCATAGTAGAGTTGTTTCATAATAATTTATGGTCTGTTTTTCCAGTTACAAGACGTTCCTCCGCTGAGGGCATCGTCCTTAAGCGTAATTCCCCAGGCGAGTGAGCCTTCGAGCTCGGTCACCTTAACGCCATCGCCGTCAAGCGATACCAAAAGCTGAGTATGGATGTATCTTCCGTCGATCTCTTTATTGACCGAAAGCGCAACGCCGTTACCCGCCACATGACGGAAGGTGTGCTGGAATGGTACGGTCGAACCGAGGCTGTCTTTTCTAATGGGCGAATTTTTGGAATTGAATCCGTAAAGATAATAATCATCGATGCATACGAATTCTTCTCCCGCGGATCCCAAAATCTCGCCGCGGTATATTATTCCGCCCGTCATATCCCTGTAGGTGATCTTACCCTCTGCGTGATCCTGATCGGGAAACTCGCGCGTACGCTCGGGATCATTCAATGTATAATAGAACGCAGTTCCGCTGAATACACAGTCACAAATATTTTTCTCACGCAAAACACGCCTTGTCATTATTCCGTTTTCCGTCTCAAGAATTACGTACTGCCAAAGAGAGAGTCCGCTCGGACTTTCGCCGTCATATTCAAGATTGAAAAAGCAGATCGATTCGCCAAGACCCGGGCAGGCATAGAACCTTCCTACAGATGATGGCATATCAACGAGTTTTGTCGGTTCTGCATCGTCAGGCGATGCAGAATACAAAGCTGTATAAGCCCTTTTTTGGCGCAAAACGGAATACAGCTTTCCCTCGTATACCAGAAGCGGATAATAGCTTCCTCCCGCATATGCGGGAAAATCAAGTCTTTCAATTTTGCCCGCCGCGGCTTCCGACATATCGAGAACGATCGAATAATCCGAGGTTTTTTTCTTGCAGAAATAGTAATAAGGACGGCCGGTTTTATAGGACAGCGAATATTCTTCAAGATTGATTCCGTCGAAGCGAACCGTATTACGCTTAATATTCGCAACGTCCGAAAGGTCATATACGTTAAAGGTCATTCCAAGTTCATCGGAAACGACAACAGAGCAAGCAGTCGTGCCGAAAACAAGCATATACTGATTTATGCCGCATTCGCAGGGAGTCTTTTCGCAAAAACAGAGATCGACAAAATTTCCGTCCTTGTCGACAAGCTCATTGTTGCCGGTAAAATTGTCCATATTCATAACTGTATAATAGCTTTCCTCCGTAATGCGGGCAAAAAAGGTATCGAATCTTGTTCTGTCGTCCCCCTCGGACCATTCTTCGGTAGCTATACCGGATTCTTCCGACACATCATTTGATGAATGATCGGTATCATCCCCTTGATCCGGCTGTAATGTACAAGCCAAAGCAATGATGACCAAGACGAATATTATCGGTAAAACCCAAGCTATCTTTTTCATTGTTTCCTCCAAAAATCAATAATCATTTCGAGACTTTCAACTATTTTCGCTTGACAGATCCATAGGGATGATCTCGGCGTTTGTTATTGTCGGATGTCGGGGATCCGTGCGATCCAACTCTGCCGTAATATAAGTTATATCACCGTTGTCCATATCAATTATTACCAATCCGCGCTTCAGATTAAGCATATCGTAGCCTTCTCCGTCATCCTTGGGGACGTATCCGCAAAGATCGTAAGTATATATTTTGTTATCATACACCATAAGGTCATTTCCGCTCTGCCCGAGATACATCAGCGAATAATCACCGCTGAATTCAAAAGCCACGATCTGCTCGCCCGTCTCAATATCGAGCTTATACATATATCTTGGATGAGTTTCTTGTTTGGTTCCATCCGGAAGTACTATAGTTATCTTTTCCTGCGGAACGTAATAAAGATGTCTTCCATCATGTAAACCGCCCCAATACATGCCTCCGTTCAGCTCATGTTTGGATTTTACATTGCCATCAAAATCCGTATTGTAGAAATAATATGTATCCGAATTTATGTCTTCGGGATCCTTTGATTTGAAGAAAAGTTCCTTGCCATCGGTAAATATAAAAGCCATTCTTCTGTCCCATATCTTTTTAAATTCACCGGGAGTTTCCTCGTCTGATACGTAAGTTACGGTTTCTTCGGGATCTGTCGCATACAGCTTGCCTGCATAGGCTCCGATCAGTCTGTATTGAGGACTGCTCTCTGTTGCATCGCCGAATATTCTGATATCCCCCGTCAGCATATCGATCTGCTTGAAATTATAATAATTCTTATTGTCCTTTACTTCGATATTGTGATAATACAAATATCTCTCGCTTATGCAGTATTGATTGTTCATAGCAGCATCTTCGTCAATCAGAGTGTGCGTCATCTTTACGAGATCGTATACATACATAGAAGGCTTTACTTCGCTTGATTGTCCGGATAGCCTCCCGCTCTTCATTGACGAATATACGAGCATATCGGGGAACATACGGAAGAAATTTATAGAATTTGTTTTGAGCAGTCTGCACGTGGCATCATCTCCCGAATGGGTACACAGCGGATCGACACAAACCGAACTGACTTCTTCGGTAAGATAATCATACTTAAAAATTCCGTTAGTTTTGCCGTGAAAATATATGTAGTCTTTGCCGAATTGTATATGCTTGAGTGAACCGTGTATTCTGAAAATTCCGAAAGGACTTTCATATTCTTCGGCAATACCGCCGCTTGATTCCGAGAGACCGTGAAAACCTTCTTCACTTCTGTTGATGATAAATACTGCAGCGCATATTGATATGGTAACAAGCAACAAAAACAAGAGAATCAGTATTAACCGTTTACTCTTTCTCATACTATAATCTCCTTTTCGCGAATAATTTATATTTTGACGTATCTGAATTCTAACAATACCCGTCTTTATTCTTTGTTCATCTTAAAAACTTCCGTATTCCATGACACTTCCGAGCCCCCGCTTTCGGTTCTGTCGTAATTAGCGGTTACGTATTCGATATTACCGCTTAACATATCAATAATAACCAGCCCTTTGTTCAGAACGAGCTTCTGAGCAGTTATTTCTCCTGCTTCATTTTCGGAGTAAATATTGCCTGTAATATCTGACGTGTATATTTTGTTGTCATAAACTATAAGGTCGTTGCTGCCAAATCCGATTGAAAGTCCGTAGTAGTCACCGTCAAATTTGAAAGCAACCGTTTGTTCTCCGGTTTTGATATCAAGCTTATATACTTCGCGCGGATGAGTTTTTTTCGTTTTACCGTCGGGGAGAGTTATCTCAATTTCATCAGAAGGAATGTAGTAAAGATTTCGACCGTCGAAAATACTTCCCCATTTCATACCGCCGGTCAATTCGTGCTTTGAAATAACGTTTCCGTCATAGTCCGTATGGTAGTAATAATACTTAGCCTTATCCTTGGGAGTATCATCCTCGGGATCACGCGACTTGAAAAACAGATTGTTTTCTCCTGCATAAATATATGAAATCACCTGGCCCCAAAAAGGAGTAAAATTGCCGAGATCATCCTCACTGCAGACGTAAGTAGCCGTGCTTTCGGCATCCGCAGCGAAAAGTTTTCCGCCAACAGCACCGATAAGTGTATATTCGGGAGCATCTTCTTTGGCTTCGCCGAATATTTTGATTTCACCCGTAGAAAGATCAACCTGTTTGAAATTGAAACAGGTTTTTCCGTTTTGTACAGTTACGTTGGTAAAGTATGCATATCTGTTGCTGACCGAATAGTAATTTGACGTACTCGCATTGTCATCAAGCAAAGTATTCTGCATACGGACAGAGTCAAAGAAATACAAATGAGGCGTAACTCTGCCGAGCTCTTCATTTTGCAATACTGCGTTGTAAAGCAGCAAATTTGAAGACGCGCGGAAGAAGTTTCCGCTGAGATAATTTGCTATACGGCAAGTTGAATCTGCGCCGTAATGCTTGCAGAGAGGATCTGTACAGTAATTACTCACCGTTCCGGTAGTTATATCATACTTGAAAATCCCCTTGTCTGTACCTGCAAAATATACGTAATTCTTTCCCATTTGAACGTTTTTGGAGGTTGGGATTACGGGAACGTATCCAAAAGGACTTTCCATATTCATTTGAACGCCGCCGCTTTGCGGTTCGGTATCGCCGGAGTTTCCGCTTGACATTACAAGTGCGAATCCGACTGCTGTAAGCGCAATCATTGCACAAAGCACAATAAGCAAAACCTTAATTTTGTTTTTCATTGTTTTTCCTCCCGGTCAATTGAGTTCAAATACAAAATACTTTCCGCTTTCCATATCGTAGACGACGAAGGTTTCAAAATCCGCTTCAAATATCCAGTTGCCGTATATCAGTTGATGGTAACAGGTTTTCAGAGGGAATAATTCGGATTGTTCCTTTGAACGAATCAATTTGATCTTATTTCCGTCATGATCACAACGCCAGAGTCCGTCTTCAAAATCAAGATAGAGATAGTTGTCGGTTATTCCTGTAATATGACCGGAACTACTGCTCAGCGGATACGGAGCTTCCCCGAAAACTGTTTCTTCGAGTGTCAGCAGATTACGCTTTGTATAATAAAGACGATAGCGTGGCGTAAGAACAGGATCACCGTTTTCATCAACTATTACGTCGCCCTTCCCGTCCGTGCTTGTTATATAATCCACAGGCTCACCTTGGCAACTTAGGTAATAACAATAGTCGCCAATGCGCGCCGTGGTGACACCATAGAAAGGGTAGGTCATTAGGTCTGTACTTCCGTCTGCTCTCGAAACACGCGTGACAAGATTCGAGTTCATTGCGCCGGTGACAAAGTAAAAATAATCTTCGGTTACCTCGAGAACCTCGCTGTAGCCGTTTTCATCATTTCCTTCAAGTTTATAGAGGATCTCCTCCGTCTTTCCGATCTCGTCAGGATTGGTGCGGCATAAATATTTCTCATAATATGCCTTTTTTTCGTCAATGTTTTCGATATACTGACTTCGGGTGTAATAGAGGTATCCATCCGAGAGAATGTTATTCAGGGAATAGCCGCTTCCGTCATCGGGAATCTCGTAGAGGCATTCGTTTTTTTGGTTTTTCATATCGTAGCGGTAGAAGGAATAATGGCTTTCGTGAACTGTGTCCTGCTTTTCGGGACTATAATAATAATCTTCATATCCCGAAATATAATAGACATTATCACCGGATACGATCCAACTATTCGAACCTTTGCTGAAGGGGCATTCCTCCCCTACGCAAAGAGGATCCGTACAGACGCTCGATAGCTTGCCGGTTAAGAGATCGAAACGGTAAAGTCCCGTGATATTGCTCAACATCTTCAACCATATATAAACGCATTCGCCATCTGTTTTTATACCGCTACTCATGAGCTTGTCACTGTTAAATATTAAATCTATACCGTCAATTTTTGAAAGATCAGCGGGAGTCCAGCCCTCAGCGGGGGATTCAGTCGTTTCGGGAGCTTCGGTTTCGACATAGTGAAGCTCGCCGCAGGAGGTGAACAGCATTAATAAGGTCAATAACAAAACTGATAATTTTTTCATTTTACATACATCTTTCTCGCCGGCATCATAATGCCTCCGACTGCCGCCGCGGCGGCTGTTATCCAGATCGCAAGCATTCCCCAATCCGAGCCGAAGAGTGCGGTCTCGGCGGAATTGATGAGGATCGGCGTGCCTGCAAGGAGGTTGAGGAAATTGAGCGGCTCTGCAGCGCTGATGCCGAATCCGACGCAGAACGCAGGCAAGAGAGTCAGAACTATCACGGTTCCGAGCACGGGCAGATATCGGCAAAGGAGCTCAGAGAGTGCGCAGACGAGCATTGCCATCAACAGCGCACCCGTTGTGCGCAGAATAATAAATACCGCAAGATAACCGCCGACCGTCAGGTCCGTTGTGACCGAGGAAAACGCTCTGATCGAGACCAGAGGCGCCGCGAGCGCGGGCATCTCGAAATTCGAGAAAATGGTAATGACGTCAACCGCACTCATAACAAGTGTCAGAGTCAGCGATATCATCGCCGCGCTGATCAGTTTCGCAGAGAAGGTTTGCTCGCGTCCCTTTTTGGTTGAGCGGAGTATGCGCGCAAATCCGCCCTTCTCTCCGCGCGAAAAGTATTCCGACGCGAATATTCCCGCAAGGATCAGAAGGATCGCGGTATAGAGGAAGAGATCGGCGTCTCCCGAGTAGAGCTTCTGCCAACCCGTGTCATATAGGAACCATCCACCGTCCCCGCTTTCCGTCAGATATTTGGCGTGATCCTCAATAACGCGAAGCAGCTCGTCGCGAGATTCTGCATAATTGTAGCGTGCAAGGAAATCATAGTATTCCTCAAATCCGATCTCATTGTCCCGATACGCCGCGTTCATCTTCTCTTTTTGAGAAATGACGCTGTTGATCTCCTCGCGCTCAGCCAAGATATAATCGAGCTTTTCATCGGTAAGCGGTCCCTCGAGACGGGTCATATATTCGTGATAGACCTCGTCACTGTATGATTTCGGCGCGCTGTAGACCTCGGTCGAATATCCTACCTTGATGCAAAGCAGGAGCACGAGCGCGATGATAAAGCGCGAGGAAATGAGAGTTTTGAATATTTCCGCAGAAATCAGGGACGATGAGTAACTGCGCACACGGCGGATGCGCTTTGCACTCGATCTTGCAAGGAGCGACGATAATTTGCGTCGTACGATCGTAAGCTCCGCTCGGATGCTATCAATAAATCCGAATCTGATGCCGATGAAGCCGCACGTGTGCATAAGCGTACAGAAAACAATGCTTGCGAGTCCCAAAACTGCAAAAACAGTAAGAATAAAGGGTAAAAATTCGCAAAGGCAGCCGAAAATATTCAGCGATCTGTAACGCTCGAAGAATCCCGTAGCATCCATAACGCCTACGAGATTCAGTATCCTTACCGTATCGCCCGACAGTTTAGAGGTATAAAAGAGATAGTTTATTACCCAAATTGCAAGTCCGCCTACAAAGATCACGGCATAGTTCGAGAAGATCACCGATAATGCGGCGACGAGAAGTGCCAGAAGCGCAAATGCCGAAAGCTTTATTGCAACAGTTGCGGCAAGTGTCTCGCCTATCGTCAGACAATATGGCGAGAGAATAAAGCTGTTCAGCGACTGAATCGCATTCATCGGAGAGGAATATCCCACTCTGATACCGATGATCGAGAAGGTGGAGGCTGTGAAGATAAGCGTTACGAGCCCCGACATAATGAGGACGGCAAGGATCTTTGCGATCGCCGTAGTAAGTCTGCCCTCCTTGGTACTACGCAGCACGGGAAGAAATCCGTTCTGCTTTTCCTGCGCGAAGGTCAGCGCGGAGATCATAATTATCATGATCGAGATAAAGATATTTACCGCGTCGTAGGCAAAATAACTGCTCCAGCCGTAGGAATGCTCGACTCCTATTCTTACGTTGTCGAGCGCAGCCGAATACTCCTCTATGATCTTCTGCTGATAGAGGTAAACGTAATCACCCTCGCCCGCGCCGATACCCGGAAGCGATCCGAGATTGCGCTCGGCACTATCTATGATGGGATCGATCTTTCCGCGATACTCCTCGGCTTTTTCTATTGCCGAATAAAGTGCGCGGAAAAGCATAACGTCCGAGATATCGTCCGAGGTCGAATAGACGTCGGGGTAGCTTTGCATTTCAAAATCATCGTTACCCGCGGCGGCAGCCTCCTTCATCAGGAGGTACTGCTCCTCCTCGAACGCCTTCATCTTTTCGTAATGCGCGTCGTATTCCTCGGGGGAGTCAAAGTACCTCTCAATAAATTGCGCTATCATACGGTTTTCTGCGGGATAGCGGGCGTTGCCGACCGAATCCCATGCGATCGCGGAATTAATCAGCAAAAGAACGAGCAGGAATATCCAAAGATACTTGACAGCCAAAAGCTTGCGAAGCTCATAACCGACAAATCTTACTTTTTCTCTTTTGATCTTTTTTTCGCCTGCCGCGGCAAGGAGAGCACCTTCGTCATCCGCGTCTGTTATCCATTTATCGGATATATTGCTTATTCCCGTGTATAAATCTTCTCTTCTCATAACGATATTCCTCCCTTCAATAAAAATTCTTTCAATTCCTTTCGTGACCTTCCGAGGATCTTGCTGATCTTGTTTTCTTCAAGTCCCGTCTTCTTTGCGATCCCCTTGACCGAATCGGAATAGAAATACCTGCGTACAAATATCAGCGCGTCAAGCTTCGGCAAAGATTCAAGGAAACGGTCAATACATTTTCCGATTTCTGCCGACTCATAATCGGGCATCTCGGCAGGTATACATTCGTCAAGCTCCGTCATGATCGCGCTCCGCTTTTGCCTGTTTTGTGCCTTGAGGGCGTTCAATGCGAGATTTCTGATTATGCGGCAGGCAAAGCTCTTGAGAGATGCGGGACGCTCGGGTGGTATAGAATTCCAAAGGCGGAGATAAAGGTCGTTCAGACATTCCTCCGCGGTCAGTTCGTCGCCCGTGATATCGAGAGCAAGCTTCAGACACAAAGCCTTGTATTTCTTTTCAAAAAGTCCGAGTCCCGCCTCATCGCGCTCAAATAACAGCTCGATGATCCTCTGCTCGTCATTCATAAGACCGCCTCCTTTCTTTGATCCTTCATTATATAAGACAACGTTTTTTCGGTTTTCTGCCAAAAAACAAAAACTTTCAAATATATGATACCACCTTTTCTATTTACAGTCAAGAAAAAACTCTGTATACCACTAATTACCGAACGGATTTTCAAAAAGGTATTGACAAATGATTCGTTATGTGATATACTATATAAGAACTTTTGGTTCTTTTATTGCACGTAGTTTTGTGAGGCAGTTATGAAAAGGATGAATGAAGACAAACTGAATCAAATGGCGGAGTTCATTCACCGCTACATAAGAGAAAACAACGGTGAATCGCCAAAATTCAAGGATATACTTGAATATATGGAAATGAGCAAATCGGTGGGATACCGTTATCTGACCACGCTCCGCGACCGCGGGGTTATCAAATATAACGGCAAGGATACACTTTCCATCAATGGGCAAGAAAAGATGAAGTCCGCGTTCCGACGTGTTGCCATTGTAGGATCTATTGTATGCGGCAAGCCCGAAGACAACTCGCAGATGATTCAAGGCTACGTTGCCATTCCGGAAGAATGGATCGACGGTGATTGTTATCTTCTTCGCACATCGGGCGATTCAATGATCGACATTGGTATTGACAACGGAGATCTTGTACTCATAAAATGCGCCAAGGATGCTTATGACAAACAAGTTGTTGCAGTACTCACGGAAACGGGCACAACGTTAAAACGATTTATGAAACCCGAAAAAGGTCGTCCCTGGTTGATGGCAGAAAATAAAACCTATACCAAGGAGCTACGTGAACTGAAGCCGAGTAAGATTGAAATACAGGGCATCGCCCTTAAGGTTATTAAAGATATAAAGTGAGGTAATTCTATTGCGTAAGGCTACACAAGATAAATATCCTATAGCAAGGTGTGCAAATCCGTCTTGCGGATGCACCATTCTATACAGTAACGATCCACGAAAAAAGTGCGACGTAACCGTGCGCATAGCGGAACCCGGATTTACAGGACTTACATACCTATGCCCGAGATGTAAGACGATGCTTGTAGTAATTGAGAAACCGATGGTTGCAGAAGGGTACGTTGCACTCCCAATCATCCAAGCAGTCTAATAATTATAATTGAAAGTGAACCATCCTCCCGGCGGTGAAATCGGGAGATAAGGGTGAGTATCAGATTAATCATAGAGCCAAGCTCTGTCTTATTCTGATGCTCACCCTTTTGATATGAAATAAATAAATCAGATAGGAGATAAAACTATTGCCAGAAGAAAGAACTATTCAACAAATCGCGGATGAATTCGTAACTGCGCTTGTAAACACCGTTAGCGATGGGACAGTGCAGGAGGTTATCGAGAAAAACAGAAACGATGCTCTCGACATAACCAACATATCTACCGCTCTTCCACTCAAAGAAATGCCGACGGAAGCGGTAAAGTATCTTAAAGAGCTCTCGCAGATCGTGAAAGATACAAGTATGGATACGCGCCATGATCTGAATTTAGCCTTTCCGCCATCGCACTTTTCGGG
>JAZSMP010000186.1:0-1697 GCA_045535915.1 Eubacteriales bacterium
AAATTTTCAATAACTCTGAACTCTGCACTCTTAACTCTGCACTTCTTTGATGTACGCTCTCTCAACTTCGCACACGTAAACGGTGTGGTAGTCCTTCGCGGGATAGCATTTCGCGTCAACCTCGCGGTCGAGGAAGTTTTCTTCCTTGATAAGGTCGGTGTACATTTTGCGGCAGACGAGAACGAGGTTTGCCTCCTCGAATGCGGGAACGCCGTCAAGGTAGGTGTAGTGAAAGCCTGCTGCCTCGGCTTTGTCGAGGTCTCTGCCGCTCAGTCTGCCGAAGATCTTGCCGAGCTCCGGGCGGTAGCCGTCGCCGAAGAAGCAAAGGCTGACGCGGTCGCAGTTTTCTGTCAGCGTGTGGGTGAATCTCTGCGGACGGACGAAGCAGACCGCCGCGTTCTTGTTCCAGAGATTGCCGAGAAAACCCCAGGATGCCGTCATGGCGTTGCGGACACCGCCGTGCTCGGCGGTGATGAGAAACCATTCACGGCCCACGGCGCGGAATGCATTCATGTTTTCAAGCTCGCAAGGGTCGATTTCTTTGAATATCATGTTCATTCTCCTTCAAAAAGTGTGATTTTTTCGCCGTTGAAGGCGAGAGAGGTGTCAGTCAGAATTACGGATGTGACTCCGAAGCGTTTATGTATCGCGCGGAGTATCGCTTCATCCTCGTAGATATCTTCCTTGATAAAACGCTCTGCCGAGCGTGTATCGATGAAGATGAAGCTGACGTAAGAGAGCATTTCGCAGATCGAGTCGTACTGCTCGGGCACGAGCACGCCGCCCAGATCCTTGATGATCGCCGTAATCGGTACGTCGCGGCGGAGGGCATCGATCAGAGTCTCTCTCCAAACCGCGCGGCAGGAGATAAGGGAATCCCGCGTGGGATAAAAGCAGATCATGTCCGCGCCCCGCGCCTCCTCAAGATTCATTATATTCGAGTCAAGGGTGAAAGTTTTCATTTTTGCTCCTGTTTTTCAGCTCGTATTAACGTATTGTACTGACATACAGCGTCTGTCTCTTCCCCTCATCCACCGTCGCTTGCCGACGGTGGATGAGGGGAAGAGATCGTGTTTCAATGTTTGCTCTGATTCGGGGCGAGCTGTAGTTTATTAACGTTAATAATCGTATCACATATTTATTTTACCACAAATCCAAACAAATTACAAGTTGGCTGATTGTAAAAGTTCGAAAAAATCAATACAATTGGCAAAATTTCAATTTTGAAAGGAAATTATATTCATGGCTATCAGATGGGAAGACGCAACAAGACAGAATATCCAGATCACGGCGCACAGGGGGATCAAGGATCTTTATCCCGAAAATACGCTTGAATCCTTCCGCGCGGCTCTCGACGGACGCTGCGACGTACTCGAATACGACGTCCACCTCAGCCGCGATAACGTGCCCGTTATCATGCACGACCAGACCGTCGAACGCACGACAGATGGCTTCGGCGCGATCAGCTTTATGACTCTCGAGGAGATAAAGAAGCTCGACGCGGGTATCAAATTCGGCGAGCAGTTCAAGGGATACCGAGTACCCACCTTCAAGGAAACGCTCGATCTTTTCGTAAGCTATGACTACAAGCCTCTCCAGATCGTTGAGATCAAGGATTTCAGACCGCAGTGCGTCGATATCGTGGTCGAAATGCTCCGCGAATACGATCTTGTTGAGCGCACCGTGATCGAGGCGGG
>JAZSMP010000257.1:0-2827 GCA_045535915.1 Eubacteriales bacterium
GACGCAGTCCCCTTCAAAAGAAGCGTGGTCATTCTGAGGGCGCGTCCGCAGACCGCTTGGCGCCCGAAGAATCTCGTGCTGACCGAGTTGTTCCTCGGTCAGCGCGGTGCTGGCGAAGTGGTCTGTAGGGCACCGACCCAACTAAAAGTATATGAATATGAAAAATCACTGTGTAGTATCAAAATTACACAGTGATTTTGTATTATATTGCCTTTTGAAAGTGCCAACAACTACGTTTGACTATAATTATCCGATTATGCACATCAAACCACTCCGTACAGGTACCGCGCCGCGCTTGTAAATGGGCGCGGCACGAGATCCTTCGTCGCCACGCGGCCTGCGGGCGCTCCTCAGGATGACAACGTTTTTTCTTGCAGGGGCTTCGCCCCTGCACCCCATTTAGCAAGTTCGAACATAGTTTTATGCTTTTTGTACGCTATTAATATTGACAGACAGCCTTCTCGGTGCTATAATAATCATATAACGAAAAGCGAGGTATAACCTTATGAAAATATACGGCAGTATTGACGAGCTGATCGGCTCGACGCCGATGCTGAGACTCTTTGCGACAGAGAAGGCGGAGGACTCAAAAGCCGCGATTCTTGCAAAGCTTGAATACTTCAATCCCGCGGGGTCGGCAAAGGACCGAGTTGCGCTTAATATGATAAAAGACGCCGAGGCGCGCGGAGTTATCAGCGAGGGCGCGACTCTGATAGAGCCGACCTCGGGAAACACGGGCATAGGACTTGCCGCTGTCGGCGTTCACCGCGGATACAAGGTCATGGTAGTCATGCCCGACAATATGTCGCTCGAGAGACAGAAGCTGATGCGCGCTTACGGCGCAGAAGTGATTCTGACCCCCGCAGCGGAGGGTATGAGCGGATCTATAGCAAAGGCAAAGGAGATCGCGGCAAACACGCCGAACTCCTTTATTCCGAGCCAGTTTGACAACCCCGCGAATGCGGAAGCTCATTATCTTTCGACGGGCAGAGAGATCTGGAACGACACCGACGGCAAGGTCGATATTTTCGTCGCGGGCGTCGGTACGGGCGGAACGCTCACGGGTTCTGCACGCTATCTTAAAGAACTGAGCCCGAATGTAAAAGTGATTGCCGTCGAGCCTGACACCTCCGCGGTTCTTTCGGGCAAGCCTGCGGGTGCGCACGGACTTTCGGGCATTGGCGCGGGATTCATCCCCGGGGTGCTTGACGCTTCTTTGATAGACGAGATCATGACGATCTCTGTTGATGAAGCAAAAACTGCTTGCCGCGATCTTGCGGCGAGAGAGGGTGTGCTTGTCGGTATTTCATCCGGCGCGGCACTCGCAGCGGCACTCAAAATCGCAAGACTTGAAGAGAACAGAGGCAAGAATATTGCCGTCATCCTCCCCGACGGAGGAGAGAGGTATCTCAGTACTGATCTGTTTTGAGCGCAGAGTTAAGGTGAACTTCCGCCGCTGTGCTCGGAAATTTTCATTTGTTTAAAAAACATCCTCAACCGTTTTTGCGGTTGAGGATGTTTTTTAAATAATCAGAATTTCTTTTTCTTTCTGAACAGTACGGTGCACGCCCCACAGATGATAAGAGATAGGGCAGAGAAGGATAAGGAGCCTCCGCACCCCTTTTCCTCGGCGTGTTCGGTCACGGGAGCCGCAGTGGTAACTTCCTCGGTCACGGGAGCGAGGGTGGTTTCGGGTGCGGGCTCGGTCGTGATCTCCTCGGTGGTTTCGGGAGCGTTGAGGTAATTGAGGTAGTTGATATAAGCCTCTGCGATGAACTTTTCCATCTTCGGGAGAACGAGGTTCATTCCTTCGTCATTGAGATGACTGACGTCATCGGGTTTGATACAGTATTTTACACGGAATCTTGCGTCGTCCATATCAACACCGGTGAGCTCCGGATCAGCGGCGTAGAGGCAGACGATCCTTGGATCGTTTCTGCGCTCTGCGACATCGCGCATTGCGTCTGCGTATGTGATGTTGGAGTATCCTGCGTTGTTCTTGTTAGAATGCTTCCAAGTGGTAACGAGGATAATGAAGGCTTCGGGGTTCTTTTCAAGAACGTGATCGATCATAAAGTTGATCGCACCGCAGAAGGTCTTTGTGTCGCGCGAATCCTTTTCACCGAGAGGTACGAGCTTTGAGCGGTCGTTTCTTCCGCCTTCAAGAAGTACGATATCGGCGTTGATATTTTTAAATTTCTGAATGCGCGTTACCATAGGATCGTTTGTTGTTACAAAATCCGACATAGTGCTGCCGCCGATTCCGTGGTTGGCATAGTTCATTTTGTACTTGTTGCCGAGCTTGTTGACCCACGTGACGCTCTTGCCGAGGCTGCTTCCGCCGAAATAGCTGTCGCCCATAGCGAGCATTTCAATGCCCTCGAGTTCGGGATAATAGGTTTCTGAGGCATTCACGGGAACGGCAAATGCGAGAAGCGTTGCAAGGATAAGTAAGAGTGATGTAAGTCTTTTCATTGTCTTTACCTCTGATAAATAATGAAACGGGATCGCTCCCGTCTCATTATACCATATTTTCAATAATTAATCAATAGTCATATCGATTTTAAATCGGGTAATTTTGCGTAGTGTGTTCTTGGGGAAGGGAGTGGTTCTGATCTTGAGAACGCCGATCTTTTTGTAGGAAACTGCGGTCTTGTTGTACTCGTCGATATAGGGCTTGATATGCGCCTTGATATCCTCAATACCGTTTGCCTTAATATAGTCCTCGTCGGGATAGATCTCGGCAACGATCGCGTTGTGCGCAAGACCTCGCTTGCTCTGACCTTCGTATACGACGATATCGAGAATGCCGGGGGTAGCGATAAGA
>JAZSMP010000306.1:0-1949 GCA_045535915.1 Eubacteriales bacterium
GGGCGGTATGAAACAGAGACTCGCCCTCGCGCAAGCTGTTCTCGGAAACCCCTCTGTCCTCATTCTCGACGAGCCTACGGCAGGACTCGACCCAAAGCAAAGAATCGCGATCCGTAATTTCATTTCAAGAATCGCATTCGACAAGATCGTCATCATCGCGACTCACGTTGTTTCAGACGTCGAATTTGTCGCGCGTGACGTAATTATGCTGAAAAAAGGCGTCATCGTCGATAACGCACCTCCGGCAGAGCTTACAGCCAAGATCGAGGGCAAGGTCTGGAATCTCCCCGCGCCCGAGTCCGAAGTCGTCGAGCTTCAGCAGAAATACCGCGTGACCAATATCACTCGCGACGACAAAACGGGTGACGCGATTCTCCGCGTCCTTTCGGACGAAGAACCCGTATCGTCCTGCGAAAATCCGGCAACCACCGTCGCCCCGACACTCGAAGACTACTACCTCTACGTCTTCGGTGAAGAATCGGGAGGTAACTAAGATGAAGAAAAGCTTGTTTGTCATTCTCGCCGCGCTTTTGACGCTCTGTTGTTCGTGTGCTGAAAAATTAGAAGAGCCCGATGATACAACAATGTCGCCGGAGGAGATAGCCTTGATTGACGAGTGGCAAACCCGCGCAGAGCCTTTTATGGAGATGTTTGAATACATTACATATCCCGATCATGTGGAGATAGAGACGTTTATTGACCCTGCAACAGAGAACTGGACGGAATATATCAATACTCATGGAAAATATGCCGTAAAAGAGCTGGTAGTTCCAGCATATATCGAGGGATTGCCTGTGACTGTTATACGTGAAAAAGCGTTCGGAGAATATTATCGTGGATCGACCAGACGTTCGAGGGGCGAATACCTCAGCAAGGTTGTTTTACCTTGGACCGTGACCGAGGTTGAAAAAGAGGCATTTAGTTATTGTCTTCTGCTGACACATATTGAACTTTCGGATAATTTACATGAATTAGGAGAAGGTGCGTTTTATGAGTGTAAAGCACTCAGAAGTCTAAAGATTCCGGACGGAATTACAGAGATTAAAGATAATACTTTTTATCAGTGCAACGCTCTTTCTGAATTGATTATACCAGACTCTGTTACCTCGATAGGAGCGCATGCCTTTTATGCCACACGGGAGCTAAAAAATGTTATCTTTCCTCAGAATTTAATAACAATCGAAGATTTTTACAGTATACCATCCGGATTTATGCGCAGTATTACGGCTCCGAATTGCGGTGATTTTTATTGCGTGGGCAAGGATAATTCAATAGCACTGAAATGCTTCTCGCTTGAAAAGTTCGTTACTGTACCTGCAGGAATCGATATTGTTGTTGTAAATTTTGATAATAACGATGTCGTTGAAACCATAACTTTTTCTGGAAGTGTACGGCGGGTTGTGAATTGCATTAACGGCATGTCAAATCTCAAAAAGGTTATATTCGAAGAAGGTGTTGAGGAATTACGTGCGTGTTGGTTCAGTTCGGTTCCTAATCTTACAGAGGTGTATTTTCCTACATCGATCCGATCATCGGTGACATCTGTGTGGGAAACTATGAGTAGTTCTTTGGATGCATCCGACTTCAATGATCAACTGATTCTTTATGTCAAGGAGGGCTCGTATATGGACGAGTATTTCAGGGAGAACAATTACAAGGAGAGAGGCGCAAATATAGTTTACTATTAAAAATGAGGTGTATTTGATGAAAAAAACAATAATAATTCCTTTGCTTTTAGTATTTGCAATTCTGTTTTGCTCCTGCGGCGGTGAGCTTAATTATACCGATATATCAAATAATACCGAAGCGGAAGAAAGAGAGACGGATGAGCTTTTGCGATTTACATACACGCATTCGGATGATATTCCGCTTGAATATCAAAATAATACGAGCTCGTATTTTTACTTTTACGGGGGCATGATGTATTTCAAAAACAAGAGTACGTTTTA
>JAZSMP010000162.1:0-6811 GCA_045535915.1 Eubacteriales bacterium
GCCGAAGGGCTTTGCGGTGAGAGTTACGAACTTCATCATGATCAGAGGACCGATGGTGATGATCATATCGAACTTCTCGCCAGCCTCGAGCATTTCCTTAAGCGGAACGGTTACGTTACCGTGCTCGCCGTAGGAGCCGTCGTCGGTCATAACGCGAAGGGTATTGGAACAAGCTCTGAACTCGTCCTCAAGGATGAGAAGATCCTTGTTTCTGAAACCGATGATGGAGGTAACCTCAACGCCTCTCTCGTGAAGAGCCTCAGCGATGGGCATTGCGATAGCACATCCAACGCCGCCGCCAACGATGCAGACCTTCTTGAGTCCGTCGAGGTGGGTAGCAACGCCGAGAGGACCTACGAAGTCCTGAATATACTCGCCCTCTTCCTTGTGGCTGAGCTTTTCGGTGGTTCCGCCGACGATCTGGAAAATAATCTTAACGGTGCCGGCTTCCTTGTTGGTGCCCGCAACGGTAAGGGGGATACGCTCGCCGCTCTCATCAACGCGAAGGATGATGAACTGACCGGGCTTCGCCTTGTTTGCTACAAGGGGTGCCTCGATCTGAAGCTGAACGACGGTGGGGTTCAAAATCTTTTTTTCAACGATTCTGTACATTTTATCTCTCCGTTCAATAAAAATTCTGTGGTTTATGGGTGAAAACACGGTTTCCTACCTATTAAATCATATAATTATAACATATATAAAGCACAATGTCAAGGCGAATTGGCAAATAGACTCAAAATTGACAGAAAGTTTACGAAATGCGGGAATATGCAATAAGTAGAAGATGATATATAATAGTAATTGATTTTCTCTATAACCCTACAATTTTTGTCTCAGAGCACAACAAATACTATTGACGAATTCCAAATAATGTGATATAATATATTCGATGTCCACGGACATCCGGAGAACACCATACGGTGGCGGTTGCTTCCCTTTACGGGAATGCATTAATATTTCTTTTTTGCCTTCCCGAATAATTAAGGGGAGGTGGTTCAAATGTATATTACATTGGAAGAATTGATTCTGATTCTCGGACTCATTATCGCCCTTTTAACATATCTTGAAAACCGTAATAAATAAAAAGAAATAACCGCCTCGACTTCCAACCCAGGCGGTTATTTCTTTAATAATCATCAGGGGAAGCAACCGTCATCGGTGCTCTCCGTTATTATTATATCATAGATATTGCTTTTTGTCAATCAATTATGACAAAAAAATGGTATAATTTTTTGTATAGGTTATGATATATAAAAACACAAAGCCAACGGCAATTGCCGTTGGCTTTCGGTGTTTATGATCTTAATCAATCAAAACTATAATCAGTGTCTCTTCTTCTTAAGAACAACTGCTGCGGGAACGAGAGCAACGAGTACGCTGAAGCCTGCCATTGCGCCGCAACCCTTCTTTTCAGGCTCGGGAGCATTGGTCTGCTCGGGAGCGGGAGCATTGGTCTGCTCGGGAGCGTCGGGAGCTTCGGTAGCCTCTGCGGTGGTCTGCTCGGGAGCGGTGGTCTCGGGAGCCTTGGTGGTCTCGGGCTCGGGAGTGGTCTCGGGAACGGTGGTCTCGGGATATACGTAGTTCTCCCACTCAACGCCGTTCAGGTACTTCTGAACGTATGCGCCTGCGTAGTTAAGACGGGGACCGTTACCGGACTCGAATACGTGATCGCCGCTGTAGAAGAGGTGGTAGTAGTCGAGGGTGTGCTCACCGGGCTCAAGGTACATCTGCATACCGTAGTAGTAGGTCATCTGATAGTAGTAAGAGTTTACACCGTTTGTGGTGTTGATAACGGTAGAATCAAGCTCTGCCTTGCCGTAGTTATAATCGTATTCACGGAAAATACCGGAAGTATCGGAAATGTTGACCTGATACATCTGACCGCCGTCGATCTGGTAAGTGAAACCACGGTCCTTAGAGTCATTGTCAAGGTTTGCGTCAGTGATCTGAGCGCAACCTACGATAACGAGCTCGTAAGTACCTGCCTCTTCTACGGTGAACTTGTAGGAAAGACGGCCGTGGTCGTAAGGATCGGAACCGGAGTTAGCCCAGACGGCGTAATATGTGAAGTAGCCGTCGCCGAGGTTGAACCAGTCATCAAAGTAGATCTCCATGCCGTTGGTAGCCCAGTCGGTAAAGGTGATATTACGCCAGCCGGAGCCGGGAGCCGCTGCGATAAGGGCGGGATCATACTCATCAGCGGGAATAAATACGGCGTCAGCTCTTACGACGGGGAGCTTGCCTGCGTACATATCATACGCGGTTACCCATTTGATATCACCGGTGATATCGGTAGGCTTGGTAGCATCTGCGGATGCCATGATTGCCATCATGTTCAGCATAAGAACAAGGGCAACAATAAGTGCTGTAAGTTTTTTCATAGTAGCCTCCATGAATTTTTTATTGGTATATTTATAATACACTATTTAATTGAATTTGTCAAGACCTTTTGTGAATTTTCTTAATAAAAGCATAACATTTTTACAATAAAATTCATGTATATAGCAAAAACCGCCCTCGTTTTCAGACAAAAGCCGGTCGGCATTCTCACTTTTAAAAAACGACTCACCGCGTGCGGTGAGTCGTTTTCTGCAATTACTTGCTCTCGAGGTAAGCCTTACGGCCGCTCTCGTAGAGGTTGTTGCCTTCGCTGTCGATGATAACAACGAGGGGCATATCCTCGATATAAAGCTTACGGAGAGCCTCTGCGCCGAGATCCTCGTAAGCGATGAGCTCACAGCTCTTGATGCACTTTGCAAGAAGTGCGCCTGCGCCGCCGATAGCACCGAAGTAAACACCCGAATACTTCTTCATAGCGTCGATAACCTCGGGAAGACGTGCGCCCTTACCGATCATGCCGCGTGCGCCGACCGACATCATTGTGGGAGCGTAAGCATCCATACGTCCGCTGGTGGTGGGTCCTGCAGAGCCGATAACCTGACCGGGCTTTGCGGGGGTAGGACCAACGTAGTAGATGGTAGCGTCGGTGGGATCGAAGGGAAGCTTCTCGCCTGCAGCGAGAGTCTCGCACATTCTCTTGTGACCTGCGTCACGGGAGGTGTAGATTACACCGGTAACGAGAAGCTCGTCGCCTGCCTTGAGTGTCTTTGCAAGTTCCTCGGTAAGAGGAAGAGTGATCTTTCTTGCCATGATCAGAGTACCTCCGTTTTATGACGGGTAACGTGGCAGTTGATGTTGATTGCACAGGGCATACCCGCGATATGTGTGGGAAGAGTTTCGATATTCAGACCGATAGCGGTGGTCTTGCCGCCGAATCCCTGGGGACCGATACCGAGCTCGTTGATCTTCTCGAGCATTTCCTTTTCGAGATCAGCGTAGTAAGGATCGGGGTGGCAGGAGTCGATGGGTCTCATAATAGCCTTCTTAGCGAGGAGAGCAGCCTTATCGAAGGTACCGCCGATTCCAACGCCGACTACGATGGGAGGACAGGGGTTGGGGCCTGCAGCCTCAACGGTCTCGATGATGAAGTCCTTGATGCCCTGAAGACCTGCGGAGGGCTTGAACATACGGATAGCGGACATATTCTCGCTTCCGAAGCCCTTCGGGCCGAGTGTGATCTTGAGATTCTCGCCGGGAACGATCTCGGTGTAGATCATTGCGGGAGTGTTGTCGCCGGTGTTGCCGCGGCGAACGGGGTCGCCGACAACAGACTTACGGAGGTAGCCGTTAGCATATCCGCGGCGTACGCCCTCGTTGATAGCCTCGGTAAGGTCGCCGCCAACGATGTGGAGGTCCTGACCGATTTCAAGGAATACGCAAGCCATACCGGTATCCTGACAGATCGGTACGTTCTCTGCGTCTGCGATCTCAAAGTTCTCGATGATGTTATCAAGAACACCCTGAGCGATCTTGCCGTCCTCGCAAGCGCGGCAATTCTTTATTGCACACTTAACGTCGGAGGGAAGATGATTGTTAGCATCGATACAGAGTCTTTCAACGGTATCGATGATCTGCTGTACGTTAATTTCACGCATTTTTAAAGTTTCTCCTAATAAATTAATTAACAATAGCCGATTAATAATTTGTAAAACGCAGTTTTACAAGTGCTGCATCAGCAAACAATACCAATGATCTGGCAAGCAAATACGATCAGCACGAGCGCGATCGGGTAGGTCGAAGCGTATGCACCTGCAACGTCGTCGGTCTCGGCAACCGAAATAAGAGTACCGAGAGCGGGAGTCGAGGTCATACCGCCGGTGATCGAACCGAGAGTATTGAGCAGATGAAGCTTGCAGATCTTTCTCGCGAAGATATAGCCGACTATCATCGGAATGAGAGTGATGAGCATACCCGCGAGGAAGCCGTAAAGAACGATCATAAGTCCGTACTCGGAATTCTGGATCTGTTCTACGAGCTGAACTCCGCCCTCGACACCTGCGCCGAGAAGGAAGAGCACGAGACCGAATTCACGGAAGATCTTGAGCACCTGAACATTTACTCGCATATTGAGCGGACCGATATGTCCGAAGTGAGCCAGTATCAGCGCCATGATCAGCGGACCGCCCGTCATACCAAGTGAGAAGCAGGAACCTCCAAAACCTTCGCTTGTCAGCGGTATCTTGATCGAACCGAGAAGGAGTCCGAAAACGATCGCGAGACCGAATGCGGCAAGTCCGAAGCCGTCGATATCAAATCTCTTCTTTTCCTTCTTCTCTTCCGCCTTGACCGATTCAGCCTTTGCGGGAGCGGCGATGAGAGCTCTTTCCTTTGCCATATCCGCGCGAAGGAGCTTCGGCATGATCTGAACGAAAAGAACTACACCGACAACTCCGAAGGGATAGGAGATTGCCTGACCGAGAGATACCATAGCGGAATTTTCGCCTGCGATCTCCTTAGCTGCGGAGAATGCGGGGGTCGAGGTCAGAGCTCCCGAGAGGCCTCCGCTTGCGAAAGCGGACCCGATTCCGGGGATAAGTGCAAAGGCGGTCGCAACGCCTGCACCGATGAGGATAATGATCGCTCCCATAGGGAGATAAGTTTTGGCGTTTTTCTTGAGGTCGCGGAAGAAGTTCGGTCCTGCAATAGAGCCGACCGCAGTTACAAAGAGTACAAGTCCAATGTCGCCGATAAATCCGTAAGTATCCATTGCGGGCACGGAGGCATTCTCGATGAAGAACTTCGAGATAACGGGGATCTCCTGCAGACCCGGAAGGGTGAAGAGATATCCGAAGAGTAGTGCTACGAGGAATACACCCGCAGTTCCGAGCGAGACGCCCTTGATCGAGATCCTGCCAAGGCAATAGCCGAGGAAGGTGATGAAGAATGCTCCGAGGAGCACGACAGCCGCCTGTCCGGGATTAATGAGTTTAGAAATAAACTCCATTGTTTATTTGTCGCCCCCTATTATCTTTCGTGGCGAGCGTAGTTGGGGAGAAGCATGGGAGATACGCCCTCTTCGGTCGCATCTGCCGCCTTGAGCTCTTCCGCATAAGCGGTGAGGTGGTCAAGGTTCATGGTGCCGAGCTCAACTTCACGTGCCTTAGCCGCTGCAGCCTTACCTGCGTTACGACCGAATACGATGATGTCAAGGAGGGAGTTACCCATAAGTCTGTTTCTTCCGTGGATACCGCCGACAGCCTCACCCGCAACAAGGAGGTTGGGGATGGTCTTTGTGAAGCCCTCGCCGCCGATCTCGAGACCGCCGTTCTGATAGTGGAGGGTGGGGTAAATGAGGATCGGAACCTTTCTCATATCGATTCCGTAGTTCATGTACATACGCATCATAGCGGGGATTCTCTTCTCGATGGTGCCCTCGCCGTGGAGCTTTTCGATCATGGGAGTATCGAGCCATACGCCCTTGCCGCTGGGAGTGTTTACGCCCTTGCCGTTGGTGGAGCACTCACGGATGATGGATGCCGCGGAAACGTCACGGGTCTCAAGGGGATGCATGAAAGCCTCACCCTCGGAGTTTACGAGCATTGCGCCGATCGAACGGACCTTCTCGGTAACGAGAGCGCCCTTGATCTGTGCGGGGAAGATAGCTCCTGTCGGATGGTACTGAATGGTGTCCTGATAAAGGAGGGGAGCACCTGCGCGGTAGCCGAGAACGAGACCGTCTGCGGTTGCGCCGTAGTGGTTGGAGGTGGGGAATCCCTGATAGTGGAGACGTCCTGCACCGCCTGTAGCGATGATGACGGTCTTTGCCTTTGCAACGAGGTAATCCTCGGTCTCAAGGTTCTGGAGAACTGCACCTGCGACCTGACCCTTTTCGTCCTTGATGAGCTCAACAGCTGCGGTGAACTCAACAACGGGAACCTTGCGGTTGAGGACTTCGTCTCGGACGGTTCTCATGATCTCCGCGCCCGAGTAGTCCTTGCAAGCGTGCATTCTCTTTCTGGAGGTTCCGCCGCCGTGGGTGGTGACCATGTTGCCCTCTGCGTCCTTATCGAACATAACGCCGAGGTCGTTGAGCCAACGGATAGCGTCGGGAGCTTCCATAACGAGACGGCGAAGAAGCTCGGGACGAGCGGCGAAGTGTCCGCCGCCGAAAGCGTCGAGATAGTGCTGAACGGGGGAGTCGTTGGGCTTGTCAGCAGCCTGGATACCGCCCTCAGCCATCATGGTGTTAGCGTCACCGATGCGGAGCTTTGTAACGATCATTACGTCAGCGCCCGCCTCGTGAGCCTCGATAGCAGCCGCACAGCCTGCGCCGCCGCCGCCGATAACGAGAACGTCAACGTCGTAGTCAACCTTATTAAGGTCGATCTTCTCGCCAAGGATACGGCTGTTGGAATGAAGAAGCTGACCGAGCTCGCAGGGGACCTTTTCACCCTTATTGGGACCAACCTTG